>JANQHZ010000535.1 GCA_028282445.1 Candidatus Binatia bacterium
GACCCCATCCAATCCGCGGCCGGCAAGCGGGTCGTCCTCAGGCGCAAAGGCCGTACCGTGCACCTCGGCGCCGCGCTCGAGTAGCAGGCGGCCGAGGTGACGCCCGACGAATCCGTTGACGCCGGTGATGAGGAATCGTTCGGCCATGCGTGCGTCAGGCGTCCTTCGTACCCGTGCGCCCGTAACGGTCGTCGAGACGTACGACGTCGTCCAGCTCGGGGGTCGACACTTCGACCACGTCGGAATCGGTGCGCGCGGTCAGTCGATGCCGGCGGCCGGGTTTGAGGTGAACGCTTTGGCCCGGCTGCAGGACGTGCGTCTCGAGTGCATCCTCGTGATCGCCGAGCTCGATCTCGAGCTCGCCGCTGAGCAGATACATCGTCTCGTCCTTGACCTCGTGGTACTGCAGGCTCAAGGCATGCCCCGCCTCGACGTGGAGGATCTTACCGACGTAGGCGTCGGTATGCCCCCAAATCAGCTCGTACCCCCAGGGCTTGTCGACACGCCGGCCGGTGAAAACGCCGCGTGGAAGTCCTTTGTCTCGATCTCGATTGTCCATCGTCGCAATTCAGTAGAGCAGCAGCGCGGAGGTGATCACCCACAGAACGACGCCGGCTTGCAGCGGGCGGTCGCTCAGCAACAGCTGCGTCGGATTACCTCCCTCTTCTTTCTGGTGAACGAGATACAGGTACCGGAAAATCCCGAACAGAACGAACGGTATGGTCAGGTAGAGCTTGTCGGTGCCGAGCTTCGAGTGCACCTCGGGCGACGCCGTGTACGACGCGTACGCGATGACGGTCGACGCGGTCACCACCGAAATCATCTGGTCGAGAAAATACGGGCTGTACTCTCGCAGAGACGACCGGTGCTCGGTGGCGTTCTCCTCGAGCAATACGATCTCGTGACGGCGCTTCGAGAAGCCGAGAAACAGCGCCAGCAAGAAGGTACAGATGATCAGCCACGGCGAGATCGGCACGCCGATCACCAGGCCGCCGCCGACGGCCCGCAACACGAACCCGGACGCGATCGCCATCACGTCCAGAATCACCATGTCCTTGAGCGAGAATGTGTACGCCACTTGGAGCAGCAGGTAGGCCACCGTGAGCAGGGCGAACGGAACGCCGAGCAGGAACGCTCCGACGGTCGCCGCCACCATCATCAGGGCAGACAGCAGAATTGCCGAGCTGCGCCCGACTCGGCCGGCCGGCAACGGGCGCAAACACTTGCTCGGGTGTTGACGGTCGCGCTCGCAGTCGCGCACGTCGTTCATGATGTAGGCGCCGCTCGCCACCATGCAGAAGCACAAGAAGGCGCCACAAACGGTCAGGAAGGAACCCGGGTCGAACAACCGACCGGAAAACAACAAGGCGGCGAAGAGCAGCAGGTTCTTCGACCACTGCGCCGGCCGCATCAGTTGCAGCCAATCGGTCAGCGCGCCGCGCGGCACGGCTGCCGCCCCACCGTCCGCCCCCGCCGTCTCCGTTTCCCTCGCGTCTTCCAGCTTCCATCTCCCGGCGCGGCACGGTCCCGCGTCTGCCACAGCGCCTGTCGTGAATTCGAGAATGTTTACCAGATCGCTCGAGGGCTTCCCAGCGCGCCTTGACCCGGATGCTCGGTCCTGAGACATGAGCTTCGAGCGCTGGAGCGATGGTGCAAACGAGAATGTCTCAGACGAAGCCAATCGGCGGGCAGTAGAACATGGGGGCGAGGACGGCAGGCCGCGGGTCGGTCACCGACATCTACGCGGCGCTCGACCGCGAGCATCCCGATGCGACTCTCGCACTCGACTTCGATTCGCCGTTCCAACTGCTGGTCGCGCTGATCCTGGCCGCCCAATCCACCGACGCGAAGATCAACCAGATCTCGCCGCCGCTGTTCGCCGAGCTGCCGACCCCCGCCGCGCTCGCCGACGCGCCCGCCGAGCGCCTGGAAGAGCTCATTCGTTCGTCGGGATTCTACCGCCAGAAAGCTCGCACCCTACAATCCTGTAGCCGCGCCCTGGTCGAGCGACACGACGGGCAGGTTCCGTCCGACCTGGAAGCGCTGCTCGCCCTGCCCGGCGTCGGCCGCAAGACCGCCAACATCCTGCGCGGCAACGCGTGGGGGATCGCCGGGATCGGCGTCGACACGCACGTCGGCCGCCTCTCGCAGAGATTCGGCTTCACGACGCAAAAGGACCCCGACAAGATCGAAGCCGACCTGACCCGCCAGGTTCCCGAGGATCTGCAGATCCGCTTCTGCCATCTCCTTCAGTTCCATGGGCGCCGCGTCTGCCACGCTCGCAAGCCGGCTTGCCCCGACTGCGTCGTCGCGAGCGCGTGTCCCTACCCCGACAAAACCGAGCCGGCGACACCGCCGGCGAAGCCGAAGCGTTCGAAGTGGGTTTGATCATCCTGCCACATTGACCCCGCCCGCCACTTGCCAACCCACCCGTCGCTGTGACCGCGAACACACTCTGCAAGCCGCGTGCGCTGCACACATGCCTTGACGCGTAGCGTCACCGCGCTGCAGCAAGATGTTTTTTGCTTGGCATTTCTTGGCGACCGCGCTAGAGACTGAAAGTACATCGTCAACAGGCCAGGGGGGGCGTGACGGGGTGGTTGAGGGGACGGCCACGACCAGGGACCTGATTGATATGAATCGTGTCGAAATCCACGAGGTGCCCAAAGCCGCGGTCGCGGCTCATCTGGAACGGCTCGGGCTCGATTTCGAGCCGTCGATGCAGCAGTCGCGTTACGACTTCCTGGTGGAAGGTCGGATCCGACTCGCGCTTCGAGTCGCTTTTCCCAGCGCATCGAAACGACGGGTGCACGTCGGCGGTCGCGACTACAACTACGTCTACCACGCGTGGAACTTTAATTTTCACCACCGCGGCAAGGTAGGCGATCGTTATGCCGACTTCTTCGCCTGCGTTCCGCTGCTCGCCGACCGCGAGCTCGATCTCTCCCAGACTTTCGTGATTCCGTGGGATGCGATCAGCGGCAAGACCTTCTATCTGCCCGACTCACGCCGACCCTATGCCGGAAAGTTCGCGCCCTTCCGCAATGCCTGGGAGCTGCTGACATCCGCGGCCGACATGGTCGAGCACACCGCAATCGCCGACGACGACAACGAAGACGCGCAAGTCGTGTAGCGGCCCGATCGGTCATCGGCACTGTACGGGGCGCCCCGGTGGGGCTATACGGTTCCGATGCACAAATTCAGCTCCCGCAAGCTCGCACGCCGCCTGCCCTCTTTTCTTTGCGTTGTCGCCCTCGCCTTCTCGGCAAGCGGTTGCTTCGTAATCACCGGCGGCCTGAATCCCTTCCCTTCCGCCGGCAAGCCGCTCGAAGAGCGTGAGGTGTCGGGCAGCGGCACCCCCCGCATCGTGCTGCTCGACATAACCGGCGAGATCACCAGCGAGTCGACGGGCTCGGCCTTCGGATTCACGGTGCAGGAGAGCACGGTCGCGCGAATGGAAGCGGCGCTCGGCATGGCGGCCGAGGACGACCGCGTCGTCGCGGTCATTCTCCGGCTCAATAGTCCCGGCGGCACCGTTACCGCGAGCGATATCCTCTACCAGCAGATCAAGCGCTACAAAGAGGAGACATCGGTTCCGGTCATCGCCGAGGTGGTGGACGTGGCCGCCTCCGGCGCCTACTACGCCGCCCTCGCCGCCGACGAGATCGTCGCACACCCGACCTCGATCGTCGGAAGTATCGGCGTCGTCCTGCAGAGTGTCAGCCTTGCCGGACTGATGCAGAAGATCGGCGTCGACAACCAGACCATCAAGACGGGCGAGATGAAGGACATCGGATCGCCGCTCACCGAGATGACCGACAGCGAACGCGCGGTGCTGCAGAGCGTGGTGAACGACATGTACGCGCGCTTTCTCAACCTCGTGCACGAAAACCGGCCGAACCTCAGCGCCGAGATCGACGAGCAATTGAAGGACGGCCGCATCTTCAGCGCACAACAGGCGCTGCAGGGCGGCTTGATCGATCGCATCGAGTATCTCGACGAAACCGTCGAGCGCGCCAAACAGACGGCAGGGGTCGAGGACGCGACCGTGGTCGTCTACCGACAGCCGAGCGAATTCGTCCGCGGCGTCTACTCACGAGCGGACGGCATGCCGCTGCAGATGAATCTTCTCAACGTCGACGCGGCGGCACTCTCGAAAACGCCGCGTCTGCTCTACCTGTGGAATCCCTGAATCGTACGGACTGCGACGAGAGCGACCGGATAGCTCGATGACGCGGATCTGGTTGCTGTTTGCCGGAACCAGCGCGCTCTACTTTCTCGCGGGCAACGAAGCCGACAACGACCTCTGGGTTCACCTCCTGCTCGGCAAGGACATCTTGTCGACCGGCACGATCCCGCGCGTCGACCACTTATCGTTCACCGCGTCCGGCGCAGCGTGGGTCGACCACGAGTGGCTGGCGCAGGCGCTGTTCGCCCTGGTCTACGACCTCTCCGGCGCGAGCGGACTCTGGCTCACCAAATCGGCAATCGGACTCGCCGCCGCGTGGCTGATCTGGATCGGCATCCGTCGCAGCGAAGCGCCGACCGCCCTTGGCGTCTTCGTCATGGTGCTGACGCTGGCTTGTCTATCGCGCGGTTTCGCGGTTCGGCCCCAGATCTTCACATACCTCTTCGTCCCCGCGCTCTTGCTCTGGCTCGACACGATGCGAAACAAGCCGCCGGCGGCGGCGATCCCGATCGTCGCGCTCTGGATGTGCGCGTGGAGCAACTTGCACGGCGCTTTCATCGTCGGCTTGGGAATCGTCGGACTGTGGTCGATCTCGCCGCCCTGGCGCCATCTGCCGGCGCGCCTGGTGTTGCCGGCGGTGGCGCTGGCGGCCGCATGCATCAACCCCTACGGCCCCTATCTGTTCACCTACATCTGGGGCGAGCTGTCGATGCCGCACCCACTGACCGAGTGGCAACCGGTCACCTTCGGCGACCCGGCGCATTGGCCGTTTTGGACGATGCTGATCGCAACCGCTGTCACCCTGCCCTTCGGCCGCATGGTGCGCGCCTCGCCGTGGCGCGCCGCCCTGTTGGTCGTAACCACCTATCTCGCCTTGCGCCACCAACGGCACGTTCCGCTCTTCGCGATTTGCGCGGCGGCGCCGCTCGCCGACCAGATCGCCGGTCTTGCCGTTCGCGCCCGCGGCTTCGAGCTCTCGCAGGCGGCGCTGCGCATCGTCGGGGTCGCGGTGCTGGCGATGTCGCTCCTCCAACTCGGCCTGCTGGCGACGCGGACCGCGGCGGACGGCGGCACGATCGTCTACCAGGCCGAAGACTATCCCGTCGGAGCCGTGCGCTACGCTCGCGAAAACCATCTCGAAGGCAACCTCGCCCTGCCCCTCGATTGGGGCGCGTACGCACTCTGGCATCTGTCGCCCGCAATGCGGGTCTCGATGGACGGCCGCTTTGCCACCGTCTACACCCCGCCGGTGGTCGAGAAGAACTTCGATTTCTTCAGCGGCGTCGACGACGACCTGCTGACCGAGCACCGGGCGGACTACGTCCTCAACTTTTCGTACACGACCCTCGAGGCGCTGCAGGCGCACGGCTACCGGCCCATCTTCCGCGACCGTTCGGCGGTCCTGTACGGCAAGCAGCCTGCCGCCCCGCCAGTCACCGCCGACACCCCGCGCGGCCGACTGCCGTTTCCTTGAAAAGGGTCCGTTCGCTCCCGGAACTTGAGCCAACGCCTCCACCCGTCCGAGAGGTATCGAGAGACAGGCCATACCGGGAATCGGACCCAGGCTGAGGCGGAGGCGAGGCTAGGGTTGAGGATGGCGGGGATTCATCGGCCACGGCAATAGCCGTCGCGCGCTGCGCGACCACCACCCTTAGCCTCGCCCGAGCCTCAGCCTATCGCCTCGATCGTCAATACGGGAACGTAAAGGTACGCAGCTCCCTCGAGGCGGAGGGGGCGTACGCTCGGGATCGAACCGCCCCGCCCCGCCGAGCTATCTGGCGCGACCAGCCGATTGCCGGTACAGCTTTAGCTATGGCCACACCGCAGGAAATTCTCGAGGACCTCAAGAGCGTCAACTACCCCGGCTACACCCGCGATATCGTATCCTTCGGAATCGTTCGGGACATCGAGATCGGCAGCGATACCGTGACCGTCACGCTCGCGCCCGGTGGCGCCAGCGAGCAAGCCGTCGCCGAAATCCGAGCCAATGTCGAGAGCCGTGTCCAGGCGTTGACCGGCGCCAAGGTCGAGATCACCGTCGACGCGCCACCGCCGCCGCGCCACCGCGAGCCGCCGCGCCGCAACGACATCCCGGGCGTCAAGAGCATCGTCGCCGTCGCCAGCGGCAAGGGCGGCGTCGGCAAGTCGACCGTCGCCGTGAACCTGGCCCTGGCCCTGCAGGCCAAGGGGAAGAAGGTCGGGCTACTCGACGCCGACGTCTACGGACCGAGCGTCCCGCTCCTGCTCGGCATCGCCGAGTCGACCGCAGGCAGCGACGGCGACCGCATCCAGCCGATGAAGGCGCACGGACTCACTGCGATTTCGATGGGCATGTTCATCCACCGCGGCCAACCGGTGATCTGGCGCGGTCCGATGATCAACAAGTTGCTGACGCAGTTCTTTCGCGAGGTCGACTGGGGCGAGCTCGACTACCTGATTCTCGACCTGCCGCCCGGAACCGGTGATGCGCAGCTCACGATCGCGCAGCAGGCGCCGCTCGCAGGTGGCGTCATCGTCACCACGCCGCAAGACGTCGCCCTGCTCGACGTGCAACGCGGTATCGAGATGTTCAACCAGGTCGGTGCTCCGGTGCTCGGCGTCGTCGAGAACATGTCGTTCCACGTCTGCCCCGAGTGCGGCAACCGCTCCGAGATCTTCGGACACGGGGGCGGCAAGAGCATGGCCGACAAATCCGAAATCGCCTTCCTCGGCGACATCCCGCTCGCCCGCACCATCCGCGAGACCAGCGACGACGGCAACCCGATCGTCGCATCCGCACCCGACGGCGAGCACGCCAAAGCCTTCGCCCAACTCGCAACCCGCGTCGAAGAAGAGCTCGGCAAGCAAGCTCACGAAGAGCTACCGATGATTCACTGAAGAGGCTGAGGCGAAGGCTCAGGCGAGGCTGAGGATGGTGGTCGCGCAAAGCGCGACGGCCCTCGCCGAGACCCAATGCAGCCCGCCCCAATAACTGAGTGGCCCCCCCTTTGAAAAAGGGGGGTTCGGGGGGATTTTCAGATCGCCCCCTTCCGACGAGTCCCCCTCGGTCCAACTATTTCAAAAGGGGAGTTCGTTCGCGAAGCGGATTGGATCGCTTACCGTCGCCGCCTACTCGATCCGAATGATCATCTGAGCCGGCGGCCCCGGATTACCCAGCACATCGAGCAGCCGCACGCTGACCAGCGTATCCCCTTCGGGGAACGCGAGGTTCTGCGACACCAGGCCACAGAACTGCACCGTCGAGTCATCGCTCGCGCAGCCGAAACCGCCGTCCGGCATCAGTAGACACGGCGAACCGCCGGCGCAGCGTCGACCGACCGTCGCGCCCTGGCCGTCGACGAAGCGGCAGCCGAGGTCGTTGGCGGCGTCGGTGATGTCCGGATCGTCCGCGAAGCTCGGCGGATTCACCGCCGGAACTCCACCGAGGACCGGTGGCGTGTCGTCGCACACCTCGGCGCTGCCGTTGCCGAGGGGTCGAGTGACCTGGACCTGGAGGTCGGGCGCGCCGATCAGCTTGAATGTGTTCAGGGCCGGTTGTCGAAAGCTGACTCCCGACATCCCCTCGACGACGATCGTAAAGCCGGAGCCGAACGGGCGCACGTAAACCGGGGCGCCGTCGATCACCTCGCCGGAGGGCTCGATGAGCAAGTCCGCCGCGGTGGCCAGTCCGAGATGAGTGATCTCGGGCCCGATCGGAACCGACGACGTCGGTGTCGGCGTCGGGGTTTCGGTACGGGTGCGCGTGAAGGTCGCCGTCGGCTCGGCGACGGTCGGGGTAGGCGTGCGGGTAAAGGTCCGCGTAAGCGTCGGCGTACGGGTCGGCGTCTCGGTCGGAGTCGACGTCGCCGGACGCGGCGTTCGCGTGCGTGTCGGCGTGTGCGTCGGCGTCCGCGTATTCGATGGAGTGCGGGTCGGCGTATCGGTACGCGTGCGGGTCGGTGTGTTCGAGGGAGTTCCCGGTCCCGGCGTATCCTCCGGCGTGTGCGTGCGGGTCGGGGTACGCGTCGGTGTCGGCGTCGCCGGTCGGCGCGTGTTGGTCCGGGTCGGCGTCGGTTGCCGACTGGTCGCCGTACGCGTCGGTGTGATCGTGTGGGTGTTGGTCGGAGTCCGCGTCAGGGTGCGGGTAAAGGTCGGCGTCCGCGTCGGCGTCGCCGTCGGCACCTCGGTATCGGTTGGTGTCGGGGACGGCGTGAAGGTCGGCGGAGGCGGGCCGCTGCCGACCCGGACGATGAGTCGTCCGACCGGCGACAGGGCGCCGGCGGCGTCGCGCACTTGCACCGTCACCGTCGTGTCGCCGTCGGGGAAACGAATGAAACCGTCGACCGCGAGGCAGAACTGCACCCGGCTGCGAAAGCCGCGAACGAAGCCGGTCTGGCCGAACTCATCCTGCGTGCAGGTCGAGCTCGGAGTCGTCGCCACCGAGAAGCGACACGCCAGATCGTTGATCGAGTTCGAAATCTCCTGCGTGTAGTCGAAGACTTCGGGATCGACCGCCGGCACGCCGCGCGTGGTGTCGCACACCACCGGTTCGCCGTCGCCGAGGGTGCGATTGACCAGGAGTTGGAAATCCGGCCGCCGACGCGAGTCGTCCGGATCGTGGTCGAATACCGACAGCCCGACCGGAGAGCCGTTCGGCCCCGGCGCCGCCTCGACCACGATGTTGAAGCCGAGTCCCGAGTTGAGAAAGTAGACGACCTCGCCACCCGGCAATCGCCCGAGTGGCGGCGCGACCCGACCGTCCGGACTCGTAACCCCGAGAAAAGTCAGGTGCGGCCCGTGCGGAAAGGCGATCAGATCGGCGGCGCTGACCGCACCGTCGCGATTGATATCGGCGCCTTCGCAGGCCTGGTCGGCGCTGTAAACGCGGTCGACCAGGAGGCGGCGCTCGTCATCGGAAATGCTGCCGTCGCAATCGACGTCGCCGATCGTCTGCCCGAGGGAGACCGAGGCGAAGACGATCGCAGCCAGCCCGGACAAGAAACGCTGAACCACCCCCATCATTCGATAGAGATGCTCACAAACGACACACTTGCTGCAAAACGAGGGGAATGGGTCGAGATTGGACAGCCGCCGGACGACACCCGCCGGCCATCCAATCTCGTGATCTTACGGACGTCGCCGAACAGGCGTCATGGTCGGCGTCGGGATGCGCTGCGGAGGCCGCGTCGGGCGCGGGACGCGTCGGATGACGAACTTCGACACCGGGCCCGGATTGCTCTCGCGGTCGCGCAGGCGAACACTGACCGTCGTGTCGCCCTCGGGGAATCGCCATTTGCGCGCCACCACCATGCAGAACTGCACCGTCGCCTCGTCGCCGCTGATAAAAGAGAAGTCTCCGTTCGGCGCGTTGGTACACGAAGCATCGGACTCGATGAAGACCTCGAAGCGGCACGACATGTCGTTGAGCGCCGCGGCGACTTTCGCGGTCTCAGCGAAGCTCGTCGGCTTGATCGCCGGGATGCCACCGAAGTTCGGCGGACGCGCGTCGCAGACTGTTTCGCTGCCGTCGCCGAGCGGACGATCAACCTGCACTTCGAGATCCGGCCGCTCGGTCGGGTCTTCGGGATCGTAACGGAAAATCGAGCGCCCGGGCTCGAGATTGGAGAACCCAGGCTTGCCTTCGATTACCATGATGAAACCCGAACCGACGTGATTCAGGAAGATCGGCCACCCCTGCTTGGTCTTGCCGATCGGCTCGGTCGGGTCGCCGTCGGCGCGCGCCGCACCGGCGAAGGTGATGACCGGCCCGACTACCTTGCCGGCCTTCACGGCGGCGTCCGTCTTCTCGTTCTTGATCGGGCGAACCTTCAGCTTGTTGGCCTCGACCCGCTCCTGCTGCGACTCCTTGGTGACGACCTTGATCGTCGCCTGCGGAACCGGCGCGGGCTCTTTGCTGTCGAGCTCTTGCACCGGCGCGGGCGTAACCGCGGGTGCAACCGTCTTCACTTCCGGAGCCCGCACCACCGGCGGCGGCTCGGGCGCGGGCGTCGGCGACGACGTCAACGCGGCACACGAAGCCAGAACCATCGCGCAACACAGCCAGAAAAGCTTTCTCATTCTGCAACCCCTCCGTTACATACCACGCCGCACAACGCGGCCGGTTCCCCAGGGAAAGACTTCTGCCGTTCGAGGACCAACCGGGACAGCTAGCCGCGCCGGCTGGACGAGTCAACCGACGCAGGGGCACGGGACCGACGCCGCACGCGCTCCGCCAAGGCCCCAGGTGCACCCGAACCGCCAACCGCAACCGCCGTCGAGCGCTCGACTCCCGACCGCATTGAGAGTATTGACGGAACGATGCTGAGGAAATTCGCGATCTCTTCGGTGGTGTGCATTCTCACCCTCGGAATCGGCGCCTGCTCGCAAAAGCTACCGCTCGAGGAAGCCGGAACGACGCCCGATTTCTCGCATCTCGCGTCGCCGCTCGACCTGCGCCAGTTCGAAGTCGTATCGTCGGCCGGGGGCTACCGCGGCGTCTTCCTGCGCCTCTCGCGCTTCCCCGAAGCCGTGGCCACCTCGGATTCGAGCGATCCCGCTACCATCATCCTGACCATCGACGGCCCAACCGGCACCGAGGGCGACGAATCCGCCTACCCCGGCGGCGACAGCCTGGTCTCGCAAGTGCGCGTCGCGCGCCGCCCCGGCCAGCTGCAGATCATCCTGGACCTATCCATCGCCGACCCGCCCCAATACTCGGTACACCGCATGGCCGACTGGATCATGGTTCGGATGAGAAGCCCCAACTCCTAAGACCCAACGTCCAACCCGCCGCATCGTCCCGCTCCCTAGTGTTTCGTTTTTTCGCGCCCGATCGGCGATTGACGGCTTAGGCTCAGGCAGAGGCGAGGCTGAGGGTGGTGGTCGCGCAGAGCGCGACTACTATTGCCAGCCCGATGCATCCCCACCGCCCTCAGCCTCAGCCTCGCCTCCGCCTAAGCCTTGATTTTCGTCCCGAAAGCCCGCCCCCCGCTGCTTGATCTACACCCACCCCCTGGCTAGCTTTGCCCAATGAGGCCAGCGAAGCTCGCACTCGCCGCCGCAGCCGCCGCAGCGCTCGGCGCAACCGGCGCCTACGCCCAGGGCAGCGTCACCGACGCCGCCCGCCAACGCTACGAGAGGGCCAGCAAGTCCTCGAATATCGAAGGCGTCGAGCAGAGCATGAGGAGCGACGACGCAATGGAGCGGGTCAAAGGGCTCAACGACCTCACCAGCATCGAGGACGAAAACGCCGTCGACATCCTACTCCAGGCGCTCGGCGACAAGGACATCCGGGTCCACGCCAAGGCGATCGACGCCTGCGCCGACCTGCGCGCGACCGCGGCCACTCCCGTCCTCATTCAGCAGCTCTTCATGGCCGACACGCCCGAGCCGGTAAAGCGCCGCATCCTGGCCGCGCTCGGCAAGATCGGCGACCCCAGCGCCGCCCAGCCGATCATGGACCTGCTCGACCAGGACCTCGACAACGACACCCGCGGCACGGCGATCTTCGCTCTCGGCGACCTCGGCTCCGCCGAGTCGCTCGAGCTGCTCGACGGCATCGCCACCGGCGAGGACAACCGAACCATCAAGCGCCTCGCCCGCCAGGCCGCCAGCAAGGTTCGCTACGCCCAAACCATCCGCGCCAACGAAGCCAGCCAGCCGCTCAACACCTTCCTGCGCCCCGCCCAGCCGCCGCAGCAGTAGCTACCAGCTCCCGCGAACGGAGATCGGCATCGCTGGTCGTCCGGCGCACCAATCGGCGCGCCCCAAGTTGACCTGACCGACCCCGCGACGTATCTCCCATGCCAGTGCGGGTTCGAAGCGAAAACCCGCACCCTGGGCCTCGTGGTGGAATTGGCAGACACGGCAGACTCAAAATCTGTTGCGGGCAACCGCGTGGGAGTTCAAGTCTCCCCGAGGCCACTTAATGATTTAAAGGAGTTACGCCAGCACCGAGTGGAGGTCACGACTTCGCAACGGTCGCCGGGGAAGCAATAGGGAAGCAATAGTCGCCAAGACGCATCTCATGCGTTCCCCAGCGCGGCTTCCTGGCAAATTGAGAAGAGCCATTGTGGCAGGTCATCGTACGACCTCAACGTAACCTGAAAAACTCCTCGTTTTTCGAAAAGCCCCCTCCGGGGATCACTATCGCTGTCGCTGATTCGAACTCCCCAGAACGCATCTTTTCGCTCTGCGGAAGCGTGAGCTTTGTTGGCTGCCGCAAGGAGAGATGTCAGGTTCTTGTCGCTCCCAGATAAGCCTAAGAACAGGCAGGTACTTGAGCACATGATGTCCAGGAGCCGCGCGCGCCAAGCGGATGCACTGCTCCCTACGACTCGGTCATAGTGCAGTTGAGCAAACACGATCCCCTTCGATGGTGACGCAGCCGGATCCGCCGGGAGGAGACCGTGAGGATGGAGGACCGTTACGTCTGCTGACCGCTGCCAGCAGGGAAGTTCGCCCACAGACTCTACGCTCGCCCCGTAGTATCGGAGGTACGTCTCAAGCAGATCATCGAAGTTGAAAGACACCACACTTGGCACACTGCCCCGCATCGAGGGCATCGTCAGAGCGCCGAGGGACGCAAGCAGCCCGTTCTTGCGAAGGGCATCGAAACTGAGGTCGACCCCCTCAAAGAGGGCACTACGCACCAGATCCGCCAGGGCCTCGTCTTGGCCTCCGCATCCTCGCATCAATAGCTCCTCGGCCAACTCCTCGGCGTCGAGACTATCGTCTGCAGGTTTCGGAATACCGGCACTTCTAAAGCATCTATCCACCAGTTCAGCCCACCCAGGCAGATCGTATCCGACGGAAACCCCAGCGCCGAGAAAAACAGCCAGCGAACCGCTCCGAAGCTGACCAGCAAGAAAGTTGTTCAGCGTCTTTGCATTCTCAAAGCTGGCTCGGCGATTCATCCGCCCGATCGCTGTAGATCGCCGCGGGACCATCTTGCCGTCTGAACGGACTCCCACCTATCTAGTCTCCCCACTTCAAGTAGCCACCGGACGCGAGGAAACTCAGTACGCTGTCCGTTCGCCGCAGGCTCCTCGCGCCACCATAGTGAAAACCGAGTTCCCCCTTAGAACTTATAGAAACGGCCTCCTGGCGAAGGCGTAAGTCCCGAAGATTAGCCCGATGGGGCGCAAGATGCGGAAGAATGCTCGAAAACAATTGCGCCTCGCCTAAATCGGCTCCGAACAGCGACATCGATCTAAGCGACTGCCCGAAACCATCGACGCGTGCGTAGACACCGCTTAGGGAATAGTGCTGCGGCTGCTTGACCAAGTCTTCAACCAACTGTCGTACATTTACTCGAGGAGTCGACACCTTGTGACGAATTCCAATGACATCGATCAGCGCAGTGACCAAATCTGCATGCGACGAGACGAGCAAGAAGTGTTGGCCACTGGTCCGCAAAAGGTAGTCGTACTTAAACTCTCCGCCCTGAGGCTCAGGGCCTTCAACGAGGGGTGATGGATAGCTCAGCGTGAGCAGACACCATCCAGAACGCCCCACATCTCCCCGCACCAACTTCTCGTGTCTCCAAACATCTCCACCCACTGGCACTTTCCAGCTCAGCAGATTGCCTGTGGCATTCGTTGGCGCTGCAAAGGTCACTCCGCCTCCGAAAACGCCAACTGATGCAGGATCCAAACGGACCGCACCAGATGACGGGACTTGTCACCTGCCTGTGAGTCCATGAAGCTCAAAGGGTTAGAGACCCGGTCATCCGCAAACACATTGCCTGCGACTGCATCCTTGCGCGATCTCGCAACTGTCTCCGATCGCAAGAGCTTCTCGATTCTCGGCGAGTACAAGAAGTGTCGGACGACCTGAACTAGCTCGCGGTGCCGGTCAAGCTGATCGAGAAAATGGGACTTGGACTTTCGAAGCTGGGAGCGAGCTTCCCTCACATACTTGTTTTTTGGGTACTCCGTCTCCAGGTCCTTCAACAAGCGATCGAAAGTTCGACACACATGCTTTTGACCATCAGCCCTTCGAAGGTGGTTGGAGTAAAGCGCGCACAAGCTCCGGAGGATGTAATGAGCGATGCGGTCTTGGATGTTCGGTATGACTCCCCAACTGGCCCATATAGACTGAATGTAGCTCTTATCATCCCCGGCGTAGAAGTAGAGAAAGTCGAAAACATGCGTCATGACCTCGTTGACCTGACTGTGGTGCGCCCGAATCAACTCCCGCAATTTTTCAGCTTCGAGTTCATAACGGTCGGCGTCGCCGTCTTGATCGCACGAGCGCCATAACGCGAACACCAGAAAGGTCCTCAGATCATCGAATAGCTTCAATCGATCGGCACCAAAGAGATCGAGAACTTCCTCGATCTGGTTGTCGTCGTCGGGGTGGGGGAGCAGCGTACCCAGTACACCTTCAATCACGCGGTGGCTAATCTCGTGGGTAATTGTCAGCGGAGTCCAACTCACAGTGTTACAGCTACTGACCAACTCGAGGGGGGCGCTGAGCGAAACTTGCGTGCTGCGAAACCCATCGCGACCGCTGAAGCAAGTAATCAAGGGCAGAAGATCGTCAAGATCCCGCGGACTCGTCTCCAACTCGCCCTGTCCTGGGTGATCGAATAGGTGGTCTCGGCGCCAGTACGGGTCGTTTCTCGCGAGCTGAACAAGAGTCGGGTTTGGTCCATCAACCGCTCTAAGCATCTCGAGGCGATCAAAAATGCGAGCTTGGTCAAGCCTACACTCCATGAACTGCCGGACACGGACTAGCGCCATTGAAGCCACGCCGATTCCGAGGAGAGAATGCGTCCAGTAATGACATTCCGATTCCAATATCGGACTGGTCCCCGAGTAGGCCTGCGACGAGAAGCGCGAAATCGCCGCGTTTGCGGTCACAACCAACCCCTGATCGACGACCGAGTCGGTCTTCTTCAACGCCGCCCTGAAAGTTCGGTCGAACCTGACAAAATCCTCACAAAGATCAGGAAAGCTCGGAAACGCGCGCTGGGCTCGACCGACAGCCGTCATCACCAGTGTAAGGTACTCGCGCGACGCAGGCTCAAGCGCGTCCTGCGTGGTTTCCAACGATTTCCGCAACTGGGCGGGGATCTCCGCCGGGTTTCTGCAGGGAGTAACCTTAGTCTCCACGATGCGCTCGCCGCGCAGACACCACTCCTCGAAAGGAACACCTAGCGCCCCAGTGAACTCCACAACACGGTCACGGATGGATCTCGAGTCACAGAGAAAGACGAGGTTGTACGCCCCTAGCGAAACAAAGAACTCTCCCTTCAAGGAGCGCGGCACGGCGCCTGGGAAAACGGGACCGCAGAAGACAATCCAGCGCTTTCTCCGGTCCGACAAGCTGAGCGCGGACGCACGGTCAATCGAGAAAATGGGGCTGACGCGGCTCGATGACTCCCACTTGGCAAGAACGTCATCGAATCGAGACTCTAAGGAGACTCTGTACTCAACCTTCCCGGCCTTGAAACACCTTCGGAGATGCAAGAAATGCGTCCCGCCGAGAAGTTTCCGCATCGGGCAAGCGGCTCACTTCTTCTTTGCTACTACCCGGTAGGCTGGATCCCCCGCCTTTGCTCGTCGAGCTTTCTCGAAAACAACGACTCGCGCGCCTGACTTGCGAGAAGCCTTCTTCGCAGCGGCCTTTGTGGATGCTGGCTCCAACACTGGCCCCGTAGCGCAGGTTGCGTCATGGTCGAAATGACCAAACTTCCGCTGCCCCACACCGTTGGCTAGCTTGATTGATGGTAACAACTCACGGAGACGCAGCATCGTTATTCCCCTTGAGCAAGCCGCAACAAACCACCATCTCCGCCTGCGAGTCGTCCGCCGACTCCACGTTTGCCCTTACACAAAAACCACAAAAATTCAACCCAATTCGACACGATTATGCTAGCCGTGATCGAGAGTCAACGCTTAACCGCCCACACGGCACAGCCCACGCTAGCCCAACCTCCCTTCGGTCGGGCGTCCCTTATACGATACTAGAGTCTAAGCACGCCATTCCGAGCTGTCCACCCAGGATAAGCAGCAGTCGCCGACGAAACCGCGAGAACTGTCTCCCCCTGCTCCCGCGCCGGCTTCTGGTTCGATCCGAACCGCCGAATTCGTGAGCGGATCAGCGTTTTCTGCATGAGCGTTTTTCCTTTCCACACTGGCACTTAGCGGTTCTAGCGGTTCGTCCGGCACATACCTGCGGAATGCCTCCTGCAAGTCGCAGCGGTTCTTAACCACGTACGCTGCCGCTGGCCCCACGCTGTTTCCGCCGGGATCTCGAGATTCCTGAGCAACCTCAATAAACCTGCGGGACCAAGGATCGCCCACGCGAGTAGTCGCGCCAAGGGGCCTCTTCTAGCGAGCGCAGGTAGTCCCAAGTGGAGCTTGTCGGCCGCCTGTCGGTTTCCATCTGGTCGAGCATACGCCGGACGTCCCCAAGAAATCGCAGCGCTGTCGCTCGATTCGCGCGACCTCTAGCAGCGTAGCGCCGCCGCGCGCGCCCTTCGGGGCCACGCCGAGCCCAGCAGCATCCGTGATGGCAGAGAAGCTACTCCAGTTGTCTGCCGCCCGGTCGTGCAACTCATCCGGAATGTCCGGGTCCGAGTCCTTCAGCGCCTCCACGATGTCTTCAGCCCATCGAGCAAGCTGCCGACCGAGATCGGCGGATGCTCCCACCACGGATCCGCTCCACACGCTTCTGAACAAAGACGTCGCCTCATGCTTACCAAAGCGGATCGGTCGGACAGTGTGCCCGGAAGTTCACCGGTGCAAGCGATGCACTTCGCGCCCCATGTCGTTCAAACCCGAACAACATGGTTCTCCGAACGCGGTTACTCGCACATGGCCGAAGTTCAGAACCCCAGGCAGCTCGTTCGATTCGTGGTCGAACGTGTCGGCGCGGTCCGGATGGGCGCCCCCCACGCTCCATTCCATTTCGGCGACACCCCTACGAACTTGGACGCGTCGAGTGTCACCCTAGTCTGTCTCAACATAGACGTCCGATTCAGTCCCCACTAGCGTCACGACTTGCCAGCCAGCCTTCCGAGCATGCGCAGCGTCTAAGTTGCGCGGAGTAATCGCCAACGTCTGAAACGACCTCGCAGGATGGGAGAGGTGCTCTGCATAGCGCTCGAAGTGTGCCAACGGCCAGTGGGCCATCCCCCCATCCATCAACAGCAGCGTAATCGCACGCTCCGACCAGGCTCTGCAGGCAGCAATTGCAAACTCGCAGACGACCTGAGCCCTCTCGCTATGGGATAGAACCCGGAACGCCAATCCCGGCCGCGTGTTGGCCACGTCGGCGAGCAGAAGGAAACCTTCCTCGTCTCTGGAGAAACGAACATTCTTCACAATGCCTGTACCGAACTCGTCAATGTAGTTCGGCAACTCTAGGACCACTCCCTCATGGAGCCCTAGCTGGGAAGATACAAACTCGAGATCATCGTGGTTGTTGGGAATCGTGTGCTCAGGCGCCACATACAAGGCTTGTAGGCCGATACTGGGCACCGGCGTAGGAACCCCCTGGTCGCGATATCTGATCGCGCCGCTCTGGAGGAGCTCGACAGAGGCAAACTTCGGTTGTGGATTGAAGTACTCTAGGCGAACCGTGAAGGGCCATGAGTTCCCGTCCCTGTTCCGCCACCTCCAAAGTCGTCCGGGTTCAGCAAACGCCGCGAGCCATTCACACAGTGCCGACTTGCCACTCGCACTCCCCCCCTTCAGCAGCGTTAGCTTCCCAAAGGATATCGAACTGCCTGGGCGTAGAACCGGGCCTCGCTCGACAATCAACCGATGAAGCCATCCACCAGGCAGCTCTCTGCCCTGTTGTTCCAACATCGCCCTAGTCTCTCGGAGCGATTTGTAGCTGCGCAGTACCGATGCTGGATACTCCTTGCCACTGTTCGCATCGACCACACGTGAGTGAACCGCGCACAGCCAAATTGCGTTCTGCGGGTCAGCCAGATCCGCTGCCGAGAGGCCCCCGGTTCCGCGCGGCCCCCCTGCCGCAGCACTATAGATGTGCGCAGCAACCCCTGTGTGAATCGCCCCAGACCCGCTAGTGTCGGGACCAACAGTCGGCCGATCACAGTCCGGGAAACTGCATCGATGCGCGGCCCGTTCGGCAACCAGCCTCTTCGTCGCTGCCGTAAACTCTACCCTCTCACCCACAGGCCACCTCCAACCACGATTAACGCCGGCCTACCGTAGCGAACTCGGCCGAGGATGATGGCAGTGAAAGATGAATACCACCACACAGGTAGGCAAGCCGTCATCGACACTCCGCTCGACTGATACGACACAGCTGTCGAGATTGGTCGGAACGGCGGTACCATCTGGCAGGTCGAGGACAGCAACTACACCAAGCCGAGTCTCGGCCGCATATGCGGCCGCCTGACTGGCAGGCTGATAGGCGGTTGGTCAATGCACTCAGACAGCGCCTTCGGTACGCCCTTCCGCACCTTGAGTTCTAGTGGGATATTGTCGAAGAGCAGGTCCACCTCCCCGCCAAACCTATCGGGCTTCTTGGAAACACGGCGCGGGAACACGTCGGTGAGGCGCTCGTACAGGAACGGCAGAAAGAACTGGTCCTCTATCTGACTATAAGCGCGATCGGCGTTCGCCTTGAGCCAGCGAGACGCGGGCTTACCCAGGAACGCCGGCTCTTCGAGCGTGAAGGTAACCTTGCGGATCAACCAAGCCGCGAGTTCCGCGAAAGAAGCTTCAAGATTTGGGCGGCCAAGAAACACATAGCGTTTCTGGAGATCAGCGTGGACCCTATCGTAGATCGAAAGTTGAATCTCACTCAGCTGTTGGCGGACTTCCGCGGAAAGACCTCGGGATGCAGTGTCGTAAATGTTGTGATGACAGGGGCGTCGAATCAAGTATCGAGTCTCTAGGTCGAAAGGCGATACAGGCGAACTCGATAACCAGAGTTCTTGAATATCGAGAAGACCGCAAAGCTCGAGATACAATGGCAGCAGTACACGCTCCGCCGGACCGCATGATCCCAACGCGGGCATCGCAGCTCCGTCACTGAACACGGAGATCGAGTGCCGAAAAGGTATCTCGGCACTCGTAAGCGAGAATTCCTGCTCCCCTGTGTGTGCTTGCCGCGCATCAAGAAACGCTTGCAGAAGATCAAGCAGTTTACGGTAGTCCACCCTTGGGCTCATGTTGCCCCCGGGTAGTCGCTTCTGAATCTTGTTCACAAAGTCGGAGCGTAGGCTGAGCCGCGTTCTCAGGTGCTGTTGCAGGAAAGAGCGAAGCTTTCGTGGCGAGAACGTTGCAGCAAATCTTCCCGGCACCGGCTCTTCGAAGCGATCGATTGAGGAGGGCAGGCCGACGCTGTCCCCATCCCTCAAGAATTCAAGCCGAGTTCGAATTACATCGGTGTAGTACTCAAGGGCTTCGCGGCGAGTGGTCTTTGCTTGAGCACCTGCGGGCAGCGAGGCGCCCAAGGCATCGACGAACTCCTCGGTCATCCGATCGGAGTAGTCAAAATCCACACGCGCAGCGGCCTCGGCCTCGGCCGGTGTTCCAAATTGCGGGAACACATGCCCCAGATTGAACTCGACGGTGCGCGGCGGCTCGCCTTTCGGGTCCTCCACACGGGCTAGCAGCAGCCGTGCGAAGAACAGCTCATCCAAGTCTTCGAAGCGAACCAGACGCTGCCTCTCGAAAACACGGTCCTCGGCGCTGGTCATCGCAGCCGATGGAAACAGGAAACGTGCATATCCTCAATACGAGATCCGGCAATGGAACCTCTCGTACGTGACGAGCGACACCTGTGGTCAGAGTCCTTACGACCGCTACAGCGGGGCCGGCACCGAGGAGGATCGGTAAGGCCTCCAAGTCCCCAAAAAGCCGCGGACCGGCGACCGAGATCACTTGGAGGGGGACCGAAGAGGCCCAATAGTCCCATCGAAGTTGGATGGAAGGGGCTTCGATGGGGCTCCTGGGGGCCGTAGCAAACGGGCGGGGACCAGGAGTGGAGAGTTGTTTGGGTAACGGGCGCCGCGGAGCGGGACAATCTCGATTGCAGCGATCACGCCCGGCTCAGAAGGAAACCACAACGCCGGCACCAGTACACGTCTCGACGCATCAAGAGCAGCCAAGAGATCAAACTCGCTACGAGCGCGACGATAACGGCACCGACGAAACCGGCCGCGACAGACAACCAATGGCCGATTCCAAACTCGGGTCGAGGGTCGAGGATAAGTACCGCCACCGTCAGTACCGCACCGATTACCGCGAGAGCGGATGGTATCAGTAGGATTGCTCCGATAGTTCGGATAACCGAGTTGAAGACCGGAATATCGGTGGCGATCATCGACGACCCCGCTCGGCAAGCTTGGCAATCCAAGCGACCGTTCCACCTCTTCTTCGGTGTGACAACTTGATCGACCAGCTCGACTGGCGCCCCGGCCTTCTGGTTCGCCGTCATCGTTGGCCACGGCGGGAGACAATCCCCGACACGCTAGGTCGACGGGAATAGATCCCGGATCGGTACACGGAACGCGCGCGCCAGATCAGAGATCGCCTGCAGCGTTGGATTTCGCTCGCCGCGCTCGATACCGCCGATGTAGGTCCAGTGTTTGCCCGATCGCTCGGCGAGTTGCTCTTGCGTCCAGCCACGTGACTTCCTCAGTCGTCTGACCGTTTCTCCGAAGCGCTGCTGGACCGTAGGCACGGCCGAAGCACACTTCGATGATGCCTATTCGTCTAGAGACTATAAGTATTATCGGCTTCCACTCCAGTCAATTCCCAGGGGAAACGCGCGAAGAACCGCTATTGCTGCTAGAGGGTGGATATCGTGTCGGTTTCGCGGCGCGCGTAGCGCTAGCGTCCGCCCTTCGTAGCGCTACTCGGTCGAATCATCTGCGCTCTGCCGCGGGGACGATAGCGGACCTAGCGGATCTAGCGGATCGTCGGCGAGGTATCGCGCAAAGGCATCGTCGAGGTCACTACGATCATACCCCCGCAGGTTCTGGCCGACGCCACCGAGTTGTTTCGATCGGGCACCGAATCGCTTCAGCAACTTCGCCAGCCCCCGGGGCGTTAGTGGCTTGCCGCGCGCGTATTCACCCCACGGCGACTCTTCGAGCGAGCACAGATGGTCGAGAATCTCTTGTGTCGCGGCGCGATCGGTACCACGGAGGTCAAACATATCCTTGAGATCTCGGAGGAGCTGGATACCAGACCCGTCGTTGGAATCCGCTGCGGTCTTCCGTACGAGTGCAGCCCTTCGAGCGCGGTTGGCCCATTCGCCTCCGGCTTCATCCGCGATGGCAAACATCGGCCGCCAGTTGTCAGCCTCGCGGTCATGAAGCGAGTCGGGCACCTCGGGATCGGCGCCCTTGAGAGACTCGATGTGGTCGAGCGCAAATCGCGTCAATTGACGCCGGATGTCGCTGAGCTCGGCACGAATACTATCCAAGCGGAGACGTTTGCCCCTCTCCGACGTAAGGCGGCGGCGCAACTCGATTCCGACCGATCGATCAGCCAGCGTGTCCGGGAGAGTTCCGATACAAGCGACACACTTGGCCCCAAAGGTATAGAAACAATGAAGATCGTGATTCTCCCCTTGCACCCTGATCGCATAAGCATTGGCGCGGACATGGCCGGAATTGAGAATCCCCCGCAGGTCGTTCGAATCGTGGATAAACGTGTCGACCTCGTCGACGATCAATGTCGGGTTGAAGCGATCCACCGCTCGATACACCGCTGCTGGAGATAGATTTGAGGCCGATAGCGGCCGAGCAACGACCGCCCCGATCAGCGTCAAGAGCGTGGTCTTCCCGCACCTCTTCTCCGGGGACGTGATCGCTAGCATCGGCGACACCTCCGCCGCGTCCACAACGTATGTGAAGACGGTCCACAGGCTAAGCGTTTCGGCGCCGCCTTCGGGAAGGACCACATAGGTCGAGAACACGCGAGCAAGAGAGTCCAGCAGCTCCGATCCGTCGACCGGCTCGGGCCACGGTTCGGGGAGATCTTCAACGATGCTCGGCGATTCCGGTTCGCCTGCCGGCTCTGACATGGCGGCATCGATCAGCTTCGCTGGTGCTTGGACCCCAAGTCCCTTCAGCAGCTTCGCGACGTGATCCCTCAGAACTGCCCGCTTGACGGAGTCCTTCCCCTTCGAGATCTCGCCCAGGTGCCTGAGGAACCTCTCGATGGCCGCAGGGTCGGCGTCGCCTTTCGACTCCGGCAGCCCCGCCTGGCGAAGCAACGCATCCAGATCCTCGGTACTCTCCCACGACGCACCTTCGAAACCAGAATCTACCGACCCAAGATCAGCCGCCACGTAGGGAGTTGCGGAGACCAGTAGATCCCGGAGATCGGCCTCGCGTACCCCGGTAGGAAGCGGGTCGGCCAGGTCCCACTTCGTCGGGAATCGAGACAGTTCCCGAACAATCCTCGCTGCGGTCGCTCCCGCCTTCTGAGCCAGGGCTGCAACACTCTCCGCGTATGCCACGCCGTCCTCATCGGCATCGGGCCAGATGACGACATCCCGACCCTCGAGCGAACTCCAGTCCGCCTTGCTCGCTGCCCGGGCTCCACCGGGAGAGGTCACGACACAGAGATCCGGAAACAGGTTCCGCGCGGCATCGGCGGCCTTCTCTCCCTCGACCACCAGCACGTCGCGCAAGTGCCCTGCAGCCAGATGGTCTTGGCCGTACAGCGGCTTGGGAAACGGCCAGGATCTCCACCGCCAAGAATAGGACCCCTTCCTCGACCAAAGCGTAAGGGGCCGAATCGCTTTCTCTCCGTTGGACAGGTCGAAACGGTACACGTATCCGAGCACCCGCCCGCCTGAATCCCGGTACTCGTGAACCTCCGCTGGCCTACCGAGCTCGGGGTGGGTTTCCGGCCGCGGTGGACCATCGTTCGGAACAGTAAAGATCGGCTTCCACACGGTCTTGGGCGATGCGAGACGCTTCGAAGTCTGCGGGCGCCCATTCCCCCGCGCGAACGAAGCGAGGCCCAGGACTTCCAAGAGCTCGGTCGGCCCCCCGCGCTTTCCGCAACCATGACAGAGCCAAACCCCGCGGCCGCTGTTGCAGCTGAAAGAAGGATTCTCGTCTGCGTGATCCGGGAACGGGCACCTGAGGCTCCATTGGTCACCCGACCTCCGCCCCCCCAAAGATCTGAGCGCTTCTTCGATCCGCCGCGTAAGCTCGGCGGACAACTCTCCTTCACTAGGTCTTCCCATCGCCCGGCCACCTACTCCCCAGCGAAGGGTTCCGACGTGCTCTTCCGAACCGATTCGGTGAAGAAATCGTCGAGGTCTTCGATGCGATAGCGAACGGCAGACCCGAGCTTCGCAAACAGCGGCCCTCCGCCTTGCCATCGCCATTTCTGCAGGGTCCGGACCGATAGGCCGAGATACTCGGCCGCCTCTCGCTCCGACAGTATGTCCTTCATGTACGCCTCCTTCTGGCGTGCCCGAGATGTGGTAGGAGCACGCTGACGACGGAGGTCGTAGCGGAGTCAATTCACAGTATTCCGGCTTTCTGTGAATTTTTTTGCCCGGGTGATGACGTTTCTCAGGGTCGAGAACGGAATCGTCTTGTCTGGGCCAACAAACGTCACCGTTCTCGCGTCGCGATCAACCTCGACGGCTGTGATACTCAGCCGTCCGTTGTACATGTCCCCATCAATCAGATCGGCGCACTCGTCCTCGTTCGCAAGCGTCTTCACTACGTCCACCAACGAGGTTCTTCGAATCCCTCCCGTGGTCCAGTCGTCACGTTCGGAACAGCTATCAGAATCATACACGAGCGCGCGGCGGACGAGTTCGACATGATCCATGATCCGCCCCCTCTTTTTCTTTCCTGCCACACTCGAAAGCTGACGACGCGCCCAAACAGCAGCAAGAGCCCGCAACTCCGGGGAACGGCGACGAGCCTGGTAGTCGCGGATCGCAAACCCGGCCGAGAAGACTTCCCTAATGATCCTTCCGATCTCAGGGATCCTGTCGCCCATTTCCTCGATACGCTCCAGAAGCGCGATCGTCTGGGATGCTGTGGCAGCCAGCTCAGCCTCGGACCAAGACTCAGCCTTGTCGACAATCGGGTGCACCTCACGAGCCGGGGGGATCTTCTTGCTATCGGGCGCGGGCAGGGGATCCAGCCACTCGTCGTCGTCCAGCGGGTCGAGGTCATCGCCGACCAAGTCAGCTCCAGGTCGCCCGCTGAGACTCGCTCCGGAGGCGCCGCCAGCGGCTTCGCTCTGCTCGACAAACTCCTCACCCAGGGCGTCTGTCGCGCGCTCAGGGTGGTAGCCGAACGCTGGGAAGGGCTCCCCCAACAAATGCGGCCGGAGAACACGCCACGCATCCCGGTCGCCGCATAATTCAGCGAGCCGATCCTCGGCCCGACTGCGAGTGCGCTCCAGCCAACGCCGGAGCCACTTGACCTGCTCAGTGGGATTATCCGTCATAGCGACCCCTCCACCATGCAGCGTAGACGAACGGTGGTGAGGAGTCATCGGATGCACAGCGAAGAGTTCGAGAGCAGTCGGTAACACCAAAAGTAGCACCTGCTTTGTCACAATTGGTTGTTCCGAGAGGGCTATAGGGGGGCAGCCCCACCTTCCGAGAGGGTTACGTGGAAAACCGACACCGCTTTCTCCCGAGCGATGCCGGACACCTTGCGCGACCGGGCGACCAAGCAGCTTGGACCGGTAAGAGTTCGTAACCCCGGCGCCACTTCTCGGGTCCTCGAACTTCTGCCACGCAGCAAATCACGACCAAATCTCATCGCCTCAATCATGCGGGGGGCTGCACTAGGGATCGCGATCGTCCTGATCGCCGCACCGATAGCGACTGCGGATGTAGGGCTGCAGTTCGAAGGCTGGTTTCGGCTCTTCCAGAGACCACCGCGGGGCGTCTCCGACTTCTCGGTAAGCCGAGATGGCGCCTTGATCGGTACCTCTGGCACCATGGTGTCGACCCGTCAGGGGCTCTGTCCCTTCCGACCTGCGCCGGGCAGCCTCACTATCGCCGATCCGCTCAGCGGCGGCGTTTACGTTGGAGGCGACCGCTCCCCCTTCGGCCTCGAGCTGTTTGCCACCGAAGCGGGCTGGACCGGCCCTTCCCCCTATTTCGAGGATATCGGCCCCTTCCGCGGGCTCGCCTTCTCGCCTGACGGTATGAATCTGTACGCGGCTCACGCGCTTCGCGATGAGATCGTGACGTTCTCCAGAGAACCGGTTTCAGCTCAGCTCTTCCCAGTCCAAGAACAGACAAACGGCGCCTGTGGCGTTCTCTCGATGGCGGACGTTGTCGATCTCCTCGTCGCCGGCGACGGCGGCCATCTATACGTTGCCTCCCGCGGATCCGGATCGATCGTGATCTTCGAGCGTGATTCCAACATGGGCCACCTGCGCGTCGCGGGAACCGAGCCACTGCCACCAGCCCGCTCGCGCCTGGGAAACTCCATTTCGGTTGCGTCAGCACCCAACGGCCAGCAGATCTACGTCGCTGACGAGTCGACCTCGGGGATCTACGTTTACGATCGAGACCCAGAGGCGGGGACGCTGCGACTCATCCAGTCAGTCATCGATGGCAACGGATTCACGGGGATCGCGGGAATCCGCGCGATCGCAGTGCGTGCCGACGGCGGGGCCGTTTACGCTGCGGGGACAACGGATGACGCCGTTGTCGTGTTTCTCAGAGACGCCCAGTCGGGCGAGCTCCGATTCCGCCAAGTCCATCGGAATCTTGTCGATCGGATTCAGACACTCAATGGCCCTCGCCGGATTCGGATAAGCAGTACCGGCGAATCTGTCTACGTCGCAGCCGGCGAGTTCATCAACGAGTTCAGCCACGTCGATCTACCGACGGCAACTCCTACGATCACCCCCGGGGGGCCGACGCTGACGCCGTCGATGACTCCAACCCGGCTCGCCACCTGGACGCGAACCCGAACCGGAACCGCTACTCGGACCAAGACTCGAACCAAAACCAGGACGGCCAGCCCAACGTTCGATGTTCGACAGGTGACCTGGACACCGACCGAGACCTATCTGCCTACCCGGACGAGAACGCCAACCCGAACCCCCACACAGAGCTGCACGCCATCTCACACAGCCACCGGGTCACCACCTACATTCACACCGACCGAGACACCGACAGCGACATCCACGAGCATTCCAACCGCAACCTCGCCCCCCACACAGACGAATACGCCGACATCGCGAGACACTCAGCCGCCCCCAGCAACACCAACCCCGACCACTACGATCGGCCGTGAGGGCTGCGCGGGAGACTGCGATGGAGACGATCGGGTGTCCATCGCAGAGCTGGTCCTGGGCGTACGAATCAATATGGGGTTGGCAGTGATTGACGATTGTTCCGCGGCGAACTCAGACCTCCAGCCCGGCGTCTCAATTGCTGACTTGGTAAGGGCGGTCGAATCCAGCTTGGCCGGCTGCAGGACCCAGTCGCATCCCAGTCCGACTGCCACTCGACTCGCCATCTGCGGTGCAGTCGGCGAAGGGGTCGGTGGTCCGAACGTCGCTCGCGCGCATGGGGTGACCGTGACTCTGAATCCTGGCAGAAGGCAGGCCCTCACGAGCGGTATAAACTCCCTGTTTTGCTTCGCCGACGTCGAACCGGGCCTTTACACCCTCTCCGCAACCCGCAACGGGAGCAGCTGCAATCCCGCCGGATGCTGGGAAACGGAGACCCTTGAGATCCTCGACATGTCGATCACGGACGTTTTCATCCAACGCTTTGCGCTGACAAGAGGCACCAGGCCCTAGGCGGCTAGCGCTACCCCACATCGCAACCACGCACGCGGCCCACGACCCCGGGAAGGGCGGGCCGCTAACCGTTCGGACAGGCAGCTGACCAACACACTTCGGCGGGATCAAGACGCTACGGGCAGCCCAGTAGGGAGTTCCGGACCGCTCGAATCAACTCCGCGATCGTGACGACTCGGTCTCCGTCGTCGTCACCCAGGCAGGGCTCCGGCGGCGCCACGGTTGTCCCAACTACCGTAGCTGTGTGCGTCGGAACCGCTGTAGCAGTTGGCTCAGTCGGCTTCACACTTGGAGCAAGCGACGAAGTTGGCGTCTGGGTAGCGGTTTGAGTGCTCGTCGGGAGTATTGTCGGCGGCGATGCCTCGGGAACGCTTGGCGTCACTGTTGGTTCTGGCGCAGGCGGGCACTCCTGAACCGAGGCGACCGCAGCTGCTCCGGCGGGTCGAAAGGGCTCAGGAATCACCAACGGGGGTCGTACTTCGCTTTTCTCGACAACATCAAAGACGGAGAAACCCGCGACCAAGTAGCGCCCGTCGGGCGTAAAGGACAAGCCACGCATCTCGTCCAGATCTAGCTCGTCGACGATCTCGTGCGTCGCCGTATCGATCACTTCCCCAGTGCTCACGTAAAGAAGTTCATTGTTGGGAGTCAAAGCGAAATCGAGAATTTGGCCTGAAAGGACGCTGCCTATCGGGATGGCGTCGACAATTTCACTAGTGACCAAGTCGAGCACCCACACGGATCGCTGCCCCCCTGGGCTTTCAATCCCGATGAGGAAGGCTTTCGATCCGTCATCCGCGATGAGGATTCCGTCAGCGTTTAAGGACAACCTCATCGGGCCAGAACGCCAGAGTGAAATTCCGCCGAGGACTGCACATCTGAGACAGTCCGGATCCAATGCGATGGCTTCCGCATCGATGATCTTCAGCTCAGTGTCGCACGAGATGTAGACAGTTGATCCGTCAGGCGAAATAGCCAGTGCCTTGGGACCACAGTTCAGGTCGCTCCGCCTCCCGTAGTTGATGTCTCCCAGGACGGATAGCGACTCCAAATCGACGACGGTTACTGTGCTTCCCGGCGTCGGCGGGGACGTGCACTGGGGAGCATCACCACAACCGTTGAAAACGTACGCATGCCCATGGGAGCTGAACGTTATCCCCTTCGGGAATGCGCCGAGCGGTAGCGTCTTGGTGACAACGTTCGTGTTGGCATCGATGACCGACAAGGATCCGAACCGACACTGATCGAAACCGGAGCATTGCCCATCCCCGCACTGGTTCACGGAGAAGATCTGCTGGGTCGCAGAGTGGATCGCGACCGCAACCGGCCCAGCACCGACTTCTACCTGCTCAACGTTGGGGACATGGCCATCTCTATCGAGGTCTTCGCCGTCAAACACAAAGACGGAGCCATCGCACTCAGGCAGGGGAAATTCGCCCGCAACATACACACAAGATCCCGCTTCGACAGCTGCAGAGTAAATCGCGGCGACTACGAACTGAACTAGTGCACCACCAAGCAATGGTCTCATGAAATCCGGCTTTACAGCGTCCCAGAAACAACCGCAAAGCCAAGAAAGCTGTTCCGAAAGAGCCTGTCGAGGCGAGTCAGCCGGATCTGCCAGCGAACGACGGAATGCGGGTGGCGACGTCAATCGTCCAAGTGTCCGCCGGCATTGAAACCATCGGCGGATCATCGCCCGCCTCAATCGCTTCGCGCGCCGCCGACGCAACCGTCTCCTTAGTGAACTCGGCGAGGTCGTACAGCGTCCTCACGACTGGATCCAGATCGCCAACCCGCGCTGCGTCGCCAATCGTCGCATAGCCGGCTTCGACTTCCACCGGATCCCCTTTAAACGGAACGCGCAGGATTCGAGGTGCGGTTCCATCGAATCCTGCGACGAGGAATGTCGCACTGATGCGCCGGCCGTCCCTATACTGCGAGAGTTCCTCGGCGATGCTCGCCAGAGAATCGGTTGGCTCAAAGGACGAGCCGATAGCCCTGAGGGCAGGCGTAGGATCACCGCGCACGCCATTCACGGCCGCACCGAAAATCGCAGATCCCGCGCGAAACAACTTCCCCATCGGTGGAAGTCGCGCCCACGCTCCATCTTCCTTTGTGAGGGCGAGCGTGTCGGCTGAAATAGCCAAGCCCTGCTTGTTCCTTGCAGCAACTACGAGAGTCATGTCGACAAGAGGGCCTCGCCTGTGGCTGGGGCTGCGATTCGCCCGCTCAGGATCAGCTGTCAATCACGGTCGAGAGAGCACCCCCGTCAAATACGATCCGGACGCTCCACCGCTCTAGAGTCGCTGCCAACTCTGAGCTCTTTAGGAATTCGACAAAGATGTCTTTCGGGACATCTTGGGAGAACTCATACGTAATCGTGAGGGTGGTTTCGCCCGCGCGCGGTTCAGTAGGCCCAGCGCCCGATCGGAGGATCCGGGGATTGATCCTAAATATGTGGCTCCGCCGATTCGGATCGTACGCATCAGACAGCCGGCCAGGGTAGTACTTCGCGAGATAGTCGCGCACCATTCCAACTACGCGTTCGTCGCATTCGGTCGTATTTTCCATATGTCGCTACCTATTCCGGATGATCTAAGGTTCTCTCAGAACGCAGGAAGGTGTCCACCTTGGCGGAGCCTCCGCCGACGGTCACCCATCCTTCGATTCGGGGCCGAGAGCAGCATGAATCCGCCGCGAGACTTCGTCGGCCGCGCGCAGCAAGGGAACGGAATCCTGGCTCACGTAGCGACCAGTGATCGCGAGCGTCTTGTGGCCGAGGATGTCGCGGACCAAAAAGGAGTTGAGTCCAGACTGACCGGCAAATGTGCCTACGGTGTGCCGCAGGTCGTGGATCCGGGCCTTCAGGCCGGCTTTGTCACGAATACGCCGCCAGGCGCACTCTAAGGTGTTCTTCGAGAGTGGGCTGCCCGACTGCGTACCCGGCACGACGAAGTCGCCTCGACGCTCCAACGTTCGAATATACTCGCGGGCCGGGGCACCGAGCGGCACTGCCTTCGCCCCTGTCTTGCTATCAGGCAAGAAGAGCATGCTCGCCTCGAGGTCGACGTCTTTCCACCTCAGATCCAGCAGCTCGCTCATGCGGCACCCGGTAAGCGCCAGCAGACGCAACGCGATGATCACACCTGGGGTGGTACGCCCGGTGTCTTCCTCGCCAATCAGGACCTCTCCGAGCTTGGTCAACTCCGCTTCGGTCAGGAAGCTCTTTCGCTCTTTCTCCGGAAACCTCCGGACGAGGCGGCAGGGGTTGGAACCCTCCGAGCGAATCCCCCAGATCTCGGCAAGGTTGAACAGCTTGCTGAGCAGCGCCAGGGTGCGGTTGGCTTCGTACGGTGTCTTCTGAAGCGAGTTGTGGACCCTGATCACATCCTCCCGCACAACGGCATCCGCGTTGATCGGCCCGAGGGCGGGGCGGACCCGCTTCGCGATCAGCCGGCGATCCTCGCGCACGCTCGACTCCTTCTTCTGAACGAGCGCGTAGTCCTCGATGTATCGATCGCAAAGCTCGCCGACCGTGCGAGCGCGACGCATCGCCTTCCGATCGGCGGAAGGGTCGCCGCCCTGTTGCACCTCGACGAGCTTGAGCCGGGCGAGTCGACGCGCTTCCTCGGCCGTCAGCACTCCGTGTTTGCCGATCGCGTAGCGGCGGGTCCTTCCGCCTTGGTTGCGGTACTGAATGACGTACGTCCGCACGCCGGACGGCTTCACGCGCAGCCCGAAGCTGCGCAGCTCACTGTCCCAGACCCATACCTCAGCATCGTCCGCGACGATCGATTCGACGAAGCGTTTGGTTAGCTTGGCTCTCCGCGGCGATTCGTCGGCGGACCGGCGAAGCGCGCGCGCCTCGCTGAGCTGTGCGACCCGGCCCATCTGTCAGTTCTCCAAGGACCGGACAGGGTGCGGGGAAGCACCGGGGAAGCAGAGAGAAGCAAATCTCATCGAAACCGGTGATAGCTCAGCGCAACCCAGAGGGCAACTAAATTATTGATTTAGTTACTCTTTGTCGCACCGCAGCGAATTACAGAGAAGCTCGGAGCAAGGGGGCACAACAGACTCAAAATCTGTTGCGGGCAACCGCGTGGGAGTTCAAGTCTCCCCGAGGCCACTCATATTTTTCAGGTAATTACGCTCCACCAGAACTCGCTGCCCGAGCGCCACTTCGGCAGCGGGTGCGAACCTCCGGGGTCGACCATTCTAGGTGCCTGATTGCGTTGAATTTGTCGCCAGTTTCGGACCCGATTGGGGGCTTAGAACCTACATTCCGCACATTCCGAAGAGAGTAAATGCGGGATTTGGTTTGGCGGGCTATTGAATGTCAGCGCCGAATTGGTCGGGTGGGATTTCGAGAAGTTTCAGGACGGCGCGTTGTGCGTCGGACTCTAAGGACGGAATCAGGGCGTAAGAAATCGACGAACTCCGTCAAGCTCGAAGGGTTGCGGTGGTCCGACTCGTTCGCCCAGCGTTTATCACCGGCCCGCGCCTTCTCTCCACGATACCACGAGAACCTCCCAACTCTGCTGCCGTGCACGAAACTCGTTGGGTCGAAGGGGCTTCGAAACGGCGCGGCGAATATCCTTATGCCGCGCCCGCGGTGACCTTCTCAATTCTGCAGCGAACCTGCTTGTGATGTGGACAGCCGGTAAATGGATCCCGGTCTTGCGCATCAGTCAGGATGTTGATGCTCACGCCGGTTGTGACCAACTCCCCTTCGGGCGTGCCATCGGCCGGGTATTGAGACCCGAACCCATTGGGGATGCTGACGTGCCCTTTGCGCATCTTTGGATCGACGAAGACTGGAAGCTGCACGGTTCCTCGACGGCTCGAGACGTTCACGATGTCGCCTGTGGCGAGCTCCAACCGATCGGCATCATCGCTGTTCACGCTCACCGTGCAGTGGGGTCCGCGACCCTTGCGCCAAGACGGGTCGCGTTGGAGCACGTTCGCAGTCCAGTGCGAACGCGTGCCACCCGCGAGAAGGAACGGGAAATCTGGATCGTCTTGTGGCGGGCTGTCCTTGGCGCGCTGAATCTCATCGATCATGGGCTTCGGCGCGAGACGCACGCGCCCGTCCTCCCAGCCAATGTTGCGGTCGAGTCCCTTGCTCGGGTCGACCTCGGCAAGGATGAATCCCTCGGGGTGCTTCATCATCCGAGCGAACACTTCGTTGCCGAGAGCGAACGGATCCTTGTCAGCCCACTCGGGACCAAATGCACGCGCGATGTCTTCGCCGCGGATGATTGCGTTGAGGTGTGCAAGCACCCAGGGAAGCGAGAGCGATCGGCACGGCAGGTGTTCCCCGACAGTGCGGTAGGTCCAGAACAGTAGCCGCGGGAGGGGGCTGGGCTCCCCGTACTCTGCAACGAGCCCTTGCGCGGTCAGCATGAACTCCGCCGCTCCTTCAGGCGTGAGTGCGTTCGGCGCCAAGTCCCGGAGGGCCCGGGGCGCATCGCCAAATAACCCCATTGCATCAGCGATCCGCGCGTAGATCTCCGCCTCCGGAAGCGACTCATCTTTCGGCGGAATCACTGGAGGTCGGAGCTGAAGGTCTACTTCGGGATACCGGCGGGCAAAGGCGCTGAACTCCCACTTCTCTTGGGATGCAGCAGCAGGGAGAACGTAATCCGCCTTGCGGGCACTCTCGCTCATCGCGACGTCGACGACGACAAGGAGGTCGAGCATCTCGCGTGCCTCGTCCCACCTATTGGTGTCAGCCGCGGACAGCCACGGATTTCCGTTCTCGACGATCAGTCCTCGAATGCGCTCCGGATGATCCGCCATGATCTCCTCCGGAACGAGGCTGTAGGAGTACATATGGGAATCCGACAGCGCTCGAATGCCCTGAATCCCTGACACAACCGCGCGGGGAGGCTCGTCGAAGCGATTGAGGTTTCTCGTTGGCGGGATCGGTGTTTCGAAGAACATGTTTCCGCCGAGTCGACCAAGGTTGCCGGTGATCGTGACCATCGCCCGGATGAGATACGAGGTGAGGGTCGAGAACCACGACTGCTCGACTCCGAGGTCGTACACGAAGCCCGCGCCATCCGCCGCAGCAAACTCTCTGGCAGTCAGGACAATGTCGTCTACAGGTATTTCACAACGGCGGGACATTTCCTCGACGTCGATCTCTGCGAGAGCGTCCTTCAGGGCTTCGTAGTCCTGAGTCCGTTGCTCGATGAAGCTAGTGTCGACCAAACCTTCTCGGACGAGGACCGCCGCCATGCCGAGGAGAAAATGCACGTCGCTTCCGGGTTTGAGCTGCACGTGCCGGTCCGCATGCTTGGTCATGTCTGTACTTCGTGGATCGATGACAACCATTGTGGTCTCGTCGTCTTGTTCGAAGTGCTTGTAGGAGTCGGTTGGGCGCGTTCCTACATTGCTCACGCGCGGATTGGTCCCGATCATCACGATGTACTTTGCGCGTGTTTTGTCGACGTGCAGCATGGTCATCGGAGGCGAGTCGAACATCCACTGATCGACCAAGTTGTGCTGGCTCTTCTCCTGCGCCCAGGCGCAGAACCATCGCTCGGAACCGATCTGGTGCAGCATGCTGGTCAGGTAGGTTGAGCACATGTGGTTGGCTTGTCCGCCGAGGCCGAAGACGGCTACCGAGCGTGGACTGTAGGTGTCCCGAAGTTGCGTCAGCTTAGCCGCGATCTCGGCGATCGCCGTGTCCCACGGAATCCTCTCGAAAGAGCCGTCCGGTTTGCGCCGCAACGGGTGCGAGAGCCGTTGCGCATTGTCGATATACTTCGGGATCGAAAAGGCCTTGTTGCAGATGTAGCCCTGCGTACGAGGGTTCTTCTCGTCCCCGCGGACCTTGGCGATTGTCCCGCCCTCGACATCGAACTGCAGTCCGCAGTTGTGCCCGCAAAGGTTGCAGATCCCGGACACACCCTTCGCGTTCAGGGGAGGCGTAGAAGGATCGGGATATTTGACAGTGCTGGTAGCGCTCATAGTTGTCGGACTCCGGGAAGCCGTTGGGGATCCCCGTCCGTCGCGTGGCTTCCTCTGCGATCGGCGGTTGTGAAGGCAAATGACGAAAACTGAATCTCCAATACCCGCGAAGCATTAAAAAAGCAAGCTTGACTGCTTTTTTAAAAATGCTAACTCTACTGTCTGATGCAGGAAGATCCTTCAAACCTCTTGGGCAAATCGGTTGGAGGCGCTCGGGGCGATGCGCCCCGGCGTACCCGGAAACCACAGCTGCGCAGTGCTGAGACCCAGGCCCGGGTTCTCGACGCCGCGATCGAATGCTTGGTCGACGTGGGTTACGCGCGAACAAGCACGACGATTGTGGCAGAGCGGGCTGGAGTTTCCCGCGGTGCAATGTTGCACCACTTCCCGGTTCGTCGGGTTCTGGTCGCAGCCGCCGTCGAGCGTCTGCTGGCCGGTTTCAGGACGAAGTTCGATCAGGTCTTCGCCACACCAAACGACGGACCAGATCGGCTTGATGCAGCGGTGAGGCTCTTTTGGTCCATCTACCAGGAACCACCCTTCGCTGCCGCCTGGGAACTCTACGGGGCAGCGCGCACTGATCCGGATCTTCTGGTCAGCGTTCTCCCGGTCTTTCAGCAGCACAAGGATAAGGTGGTGGCGATTGCCGTGGAGCACTTTCCCGGCATCGCTTCTCATCCGACGGGCATGCCGATGCTACAGCTCACAATCGACGCGATGTACGGAATGGCGCTCGAGCGCCATCTCGTGGGCGAGCTGCCCGACGAAGCGCAACGCCTGGAGCTGTTGATCCAGCTGGCGTCAAGGTTCCAGAGCGAGGTCAAGGAATAGAAGCTCTGCGACGCAGCACGCCGACGAATGTAGTTGCCCTAGCCGGTTGATGTGAACGGGAACTCGGTGGCGGTTCAAAATGAGAAGTGCACCGCATCGATTGACTGGCTGTGAGGCGGCGACGAGGGGGCCACGCTTGATGAACTCACGAGCAACTCATACGCGAAGCGGCAATCGCCACATCCTATACGTTGTGTTCGGTGCCCTGATTTCGGTCGGTGCGTGCGCGGGCGATGGAGACGATGGGGTCGAGGGCGCAGTCCGGCTCGACGCCTCCGACGCCTCCTTGGCGGCAGTCGTGGACCCGCGTTTCCAGTCGTTCAACGTCGAAATGGTCGAGGTGACGGGAGGGGAGTTTTGGGTACGGTACGACGAGAACGACGAACCGACCGGCCGGGGTACTCGGGAGCCGATCGACCTGGCCGACACTCGGCTGCGGAACCTGGCTCGGGAGCTCGCCCCCGCATTCATGCGTGTCAGCGGCAGCTGGGCCAACGAAACCTTCTTTGACGCCGAAGACTCGACCCAAGGAGAAGTCCCGCAGGGATTCTCGGGCGTGCTCACACCCGAGCAGTGGGACGCGGCCAACGAATTCGCGATGACCCTTGGCTTCGAGATCATCACCTCCTTCGCGGGTAGCGGCGGAACACGCGACGATTCCGGCGACTGGACCCCGGACCTGGCCCGCTCTTGGCTGGAGTATACGCGCGATCGAGGATACCCCGTAACGGCGGTCGAGTTCCTCAACGAGCCCGGATACGGCCTCGGCGGACTTCCTGCCGGCTACACGGCCGAACAATATGCGCGCGACTTTGCGGCCTTCGAAACCATGGTGAACGACACGTTTCCGTCACTATGGATCGTCGGGCATTCGAACATCGGCGAGGTCACCCCGCAGGTGATCCCGCCGACGATTTTGACGCAGGACATGATGTCCCAAATCGGCTCCGGCGCCATCGATGCGTTCAGCTACCATTACTATCCCGCCTCGTCGAAGCGGTGCGGGGTCGATACCAAGCCGCAGGATCTACTCTCGCTCGACTACCTCGCTCGTGTGGACGACGACGCCGAACACTACGAAGCGATCCGCGACGAGTTCGACCCGAGTATTCCGATGTGGATTTCCGAAACCGGCCAGGCGACATGCGGTGGGGATCCTTTCGCGGACGAATACGTCGAAGCTCTAAGGTACTTGGATCAGTTGGGGCGCGTCGCTCTGCGAGGGACCGCCATCAACATGCACAACACTCTGGCGGCCAGTGACTACGCCCTCATCGACGAAGACGGCTTTGTGCCTCGACCGTCCTACTGGGCTGCGGTCCATTGGCAGCGACTCATGGGCGATAGGTCACTCGCGCTTGCGGCGGATGGAGCACCCGAAGACCTGCGCCTATACGCACACTGCACGGCCGGCGGACCTTCTGGGGCTGTCACTTACCTCGCGATCAATCTCTCCGAGATAGAAACCCGAACGGTTCGCGTGCGACCATCAGCCGATCTCTATCTGTTGACCGGCAAAGGACTCCGGGCCGCCGAAATATCGCTGAACGGATCCCTCCTGACGGTCGCCCCGGACGGAACCGTGGGTGAGCTCACGCCCCAGGCGGCGCCCGCGCACGTGGAAATACCGACCACCAGTATCGCATTCATCGTCGACGACGCTGCGAGCGCAGCGGCTTGTTTATAAGGGTGCGGCGCATCGGTTGTCTCGACTCTTGACCTAAAGCACCCGCAAGACGCGAGCGCACTCGCGAGTGGTCGGTCGCGGATCAACGTAGCTCTGATGGCGCGGCGCGCGCCGCGAGTGACTGAGCCTGTCAGGCGAACCTCCGGGGTCGGCGAACCTCCGGGGCGCGAACCTCCGGGGTCGCCCATTGGGAGACCCCCCATGGCCCGCCCCCCCATGGCCCTTGAACGGATGCCGCTAGTCGAGCCCCGGAACCAGCGACGCCCCATTTGAGCGGGTTTCCTATCCCTTGAATACAGATATCTCCACGGCGTCCGGGAGGTTGGTGTATTCGATGGTCGCGACCCGGTTTTCGCTCTCGTAGCGACCGCAGCCGCGTACGTAGTCGAGGTAGCGATCCGCGCCGAACACCTCGCCGACGTTGTCCGCGACCACGACGGAGCCCGGGCGAAGCAGCTGATGCTCCTCGATCAGTTGGAGGTCACCGAGGTAGAGATCCTTCCAGTGATCGAGGAATACCAAGTCGAAGGGGCCATTTAGAGTGGGAATGGTTTTGGTGGAACCGCCCTCGATTACCGTGACCCGGTCGCTCAGTCCGGCGTGCTCGATATTGCCCCGGGCTGCCTGAACGAAGCGGGGATTGATCTCGATCGAGGTCACGTGTGCCCGGCTGCCGAACACGTTCGCCATGTAGATCGAAGAGTACCCAGCATAGGCACCCAGCTCGAGCACACGCAGATCGCCGGAGAGCTTGGACTGCGCTTCGGCGATGACTTTGTCCTTGCCTGGCCCGATACTCATCATCCAGCGTACATTCGTGGCAAAGTCGTCGAGCTTCGCGAGCACATCGACGGGATTGCCGGCTTCCGCATTCGCCCGCACATAGGCCATCGCCCGCAACGGGCGCGGCGGCGCTCCGCGCAGCTGGTCGATCAAGCCGTGGGCGAGATTCCGGGTGGTGAAACCCAGCATCTTCGGACTCAGAAAACGCCACATGAGGTTTCCTCTCCCTGCGGGCACCGGCTATATCGGGCCGCCGCAGTCCCTGCGCCGGACGGTCCAGCGCTTAGGTCGATGTCGGTAGTTTGGCACCACACCCGCTCGCGTCACAAGGCAGCACAGGTGGAGACACAGATGATGGCGCGCGCAGGCACCCGAGTTATCGGGTTCGCCGATGCCGGCGGAGGTCCGGTGGGACCTGGCCCCAATCGACCGGAGCCAGGTCCCCGATTCGATCGACCGAGCGCGTCGCTAACCCGGCACGACGCCATCTAGATTGCCATTCTCGATTCCCAGGGGGGGTACTGGTCCCAAGCTCGGCAATTGATCAGCTCGGACATATACACCTTTTGCCGTTGACGGGCGCTCCGAAATTCCGTAGCGTTCGTCATTCGCAGCGTGACCTTAGAACGGCTAGGAGGCAGGAGATCGTGACCAAGATCCGCCGAGGAACCGTCGACCAGCTCACGGCGATCGCGATCGCCACCCTGTCCGCATGCTTGCTCTACAGCGCTCCGGCGCTCGCCCAAGTCTGCGGCGACATGGGCGATAGTTTGTGCACGGGAAGCTGCCCCGGCGGTCAGGTTTGCGCATGTGGAGACGTCCCAGGACAGTGCGAGTGCGTCCCCACCGGCTCCTGCAGGGGATCATCAGCTCCGACATGCGGCGGCCCTTGCCCCGACGGCCAGCGATGTGGGGAGCAGAGTTTTTTTGGTTGTCGCTGCCTGACCTGTGCTGATGAATCAGCCACAATGTGTTCACCCGGCGTCTGCCCTCCAGGCCAGGTCTGCACGTCGAACAACAACACGAACTTGTGCGAATGCACCGGAACAGCCTTCACGATGACCCCGACGGAGACGCCAAGCGCGACCCCGACGGAGACCCCGACCGCAAGCGCCACCGCAACACCCACCGACACGGCAACCGAGACGTCTTCAGCGACTCCGACCGAAACTCCGACCTCCAGCCCTACCGACACGCCGACCGAGACGCCAACGGTAACCGCGACCGAGACTCCCACCGCGACCGCGACTCCGACCGCGACCGCGACTCCGACCGCGACCGCGACTCCGACCGCGACCGCGACTCCGACCGCGACCGCGACCGAAACTGCCACCCTCACGCCTTCGGAGACTCCCAGCCAGTCGCCGACGGCAACGCCCCCCGTCACGCCGTCCGCGACCGCGACCGAAACGGCCACAGCGACCCAGACCGACACGCCACAGGACACACCAACCGCAAGCCCGACCGACACTCCGACATCGGTTCCCGGCGGCGGCACCTGCGTCGAAACGGGCGACTGCGCGAGCGGATTGGTCTGCTCCGACGGAGTGTGCTGCGATCGAGAATGTGACGAACCTGGATTCTCTTGTACCGAGCCCGGTTCGGAGGGGATCTGCAGGGCAAGGATCGCGATCGCGCCGGCTGCGGATCACCGAGCGCTAACCGCGGGGATCGCGATTCTGGCTGCGATCGGAGTGTATGCGATCGTGCGCCGGCGAGCCTCGATTCTGAGCTTGTTCGGATTCTGATCGCCGCGCCTCTGCAGTTCGAAAGCGGCGCGCCGGCGCGATATGGCTCGCCACAATGAAGAGCGCGCGGCTGTGGCAGGCCACCAGGGCGTCATCGGTGACCCCGGCCATGGCCGTGATGTGTCTGCTGACGATTGCCGTCGCGGCCGAATTGATCGCGCGCGCGGGTCTGTTCGACCGCGAGCTCGCGCCGCCGAGCTGGGGCACCCAGGCACGCATGTTCGACCTGCAGATGCAGAGAGTGTACGCGCTGCATCGCTCGAGCGGCCTGGACTGTGCGTTTCTCGGCAGCTCCCCGGCGCA
>JANQHZ010000547.1 GCA_028282445.1 Candidatus Binatia bacterium
ATCCTTGATTCGCAGCCCAGCCGTTGGTACCTGCGGAATCATGGTCTCCCCCGCGACAGAGAGCAGCGAACGCTTCTGGGCCGAGGACCTCGCCGATGCCGTTTTGGCCGGCCACAAGGTCGACCGAGTGTCGGCCATGCGCGTCCTCGCGACCTCGGACCAAGACACTCCAGCCCTCCTCGCCGCAACCCGACGGGTGCGCGAGCGCTACCACGGCCTCAACGTCAAGCTGTGCCTCTTGCGCAACGCACGCAGCGGGCTGTGCCCGGAGGACTGCAACTACTGCTCGCAGTCGTCGGTATCCAAAGCCGACATTCCGAAGTACCAGATGGACTCCGTCGACCAGTTGCTGTCCGGCGCGCGGCGTGCCGTCGAGACCGGGGCTCGGCGCTTCTGTATGGTCACCAGCGGCCGCGGACCGACCGATCGTGATATCACCCGTTTCGCCGACGCGGCGCGCGCCATCAAGTCGGAATACCCCGAGATCGAGCTTTGCGTATCGGCCGGGATCATGGACGAAGATCAGGCGCGCAACTTGAAAGAATCCGGCATCGGCTGGGTCAACCACAACCTCAACACCAGCGAACGGCACCACCCTGAGATCTGCACCACGCATACGTACGAAGACCGGGTGCGAACGATCGAGAACGTCAAGAAGGCCGGTTTGTCGACCTGCTGCGGCGGGATCATCGGAATGGGCGAGAACGACGACGACATCGTGGATCTCGCCTTCGCGCTGCAGAAGCTACAGGTCGACTCTTTGCCCGTGAACTTCCTGCACCCGATCGAGGGAACTCCGCTCGGGGACAAGAACGAGCTGACGCCGCAGCGCTGCCTGCGCGCCCTCTGCCTGTTTCGCCTGACCAACCCGCAAGCCGAGATCCGTATGGCCGGCGGACGCGAACGCAACCTGAACGAATACCAGTCGGACGCTCTACAGGTCGCCAACTCGATCTTCGTCGAGGGTTACCTCACCACGCCGGGACAAGCGTACAAGGAAGCGCACGACATGGTCTCGTCGATGGGTTTCGTGGTGGAACCCGGCGTCGCCGAGATGCACACCCACTGAGGAATTCCACCCAGCGCTCACCCGCGCGAGATGCGAGACAGAGCGTCGCGGTACATGGCGAGATCGTCTGCGGAGAAGAGAACGAAGCGCACCAGCTCGATGTCCGAGTGTGCGTCCAAGTAGTCGCGCACGGTAGCGAGCGCCACCTGCGCCGCGTCGCCGACCGGATAGCCGTAGGCGCCGGTGCTGATCGAGGGGAAGGCGACCGTCCGAAGGCCGTGCTCGCTCGCGACCTCGAGACTGCGACGGTAGGCGCTCGCCAACAGCACGGCGTCGTCCGGCGCGTCACGGTAGATCGGGCCGACCGTGTGGATCACGTGGCGGGCCGGCAGCCGCCCGGCGGTGGTGATGACCGCGTCGCCGGTCGCGCAGCCACCGATCGCCCGGCACTCGTCGAGAATCTGCGGGCCGCCGCCTCGATGAATGGCGCCGTCCACTCCACCGCCACCGAGCAGGGTGGAGTTCGCCGCGTTGACGATCGCGTCGACCGCCTCGGCGGTGATATCGCCGCGCTTCAAGTCGATGCGATCTGTCGCTCGCCCGGTCATGTGACGCCCCGCAGGTTGCCCGCTCGCCGGGGCCGAATCAACGGCAAATCGGCCCGTTTGCGTCAAGTTTTCGAGGGTACGGGCTAACCCTTACTGCGCAACAGGTTTCGTTTGACAAACAAGGGGTTGCAGGCGACGCTGAACGGACTCATCTACCCGTGCCGGCCGGCGTCTCGACGCGCGGCCGCAAAACCCAAGTGAATATGGAGCGTTGCATGAGCTCAAGGAAGTCCTTCGCCATCGCCTTTGCTGTCGCCCTACTGAGCGCGCAAACGGCCACCGCCGCCATCTCCTTCTTCCAGGCAGAAGACAGCTTCGCGATCTCGCCCCAACCGGAGTATCTCTCGGTTGCGGATATGAACGGCGACGGCCTCGACGACCTGATCGTCATCAGTCCACGCAGCGACGAGGTCAACATCCTCTTGTCGTTTCCCGAGCAGCCGACCCGCTTCAGCCCGGTCAGTGTCGACAGCTTCGGCTCCTCGCTGCGCCGCGGAGCGGCCGGCGACGTCACCCGTGACGATAAGCCGGATCTGGTCGTACCGGATCAGCGCCAAGATGGTGTGTGGGTCCTGGTCGGCGACGGCGACGGACGAGTCGGCAACCCGGGCTTCTTCCCGGTCGGCCGAAATCCCTATGCGGTGGCGATCGCGGATTTCGACGGCGTGCGCGGCGCCGACATCGCGGTAACCGACCAACGCCTTTCGAGCGTCACCATCCTTCTGAACGACGGCGGCTCACCGCCGCGATTCACCCGCGGCCCCATCTTCGCCACCGGTGAGCAGCCGCTGACGATCCTCGCCATCGACGTCAACGGCGACAACGAAGAAGACCTGGTGACCCTGAACGAAGGCGGCCCGCGCGTAAAGTCGATCTCGATTCTGCTCTTCAGAGGCGTAACCGCAGGACTTCCGGTGTTCGACGAAGCCGACAACTTCGGTGTCGGCGAACGCCCCTCGGCCATGCAAGCAGCCGATATCAACGACGACGGCTTCGAGGACCTCCTGATGTTGAACCGCCCCACCGGCAGCGGCAACAGCGATCTCAACATCATGATCAGCCGCGGCAACGGTGTGTTCGACGGTCCGACTCAGTTCGAAATCCCGTGCCCTTTCTTCACCGGCGGCGCTTTCTGTCGATCGCGCGCTCTGACCGTCGGAGACTTCGACAACAACGGTACCGTCGACGTCGGCGTATTTCTCACCGACCCGCGCCGAGTCGGCACCGGCTCCGGGGTCGAGAACGACGCTCTGCAGATCTTCGCCGGCCGCGGCGACGGCACCTTCTTCGGCGGAGGCGTCTTGCGCACCCCCAAGAGCCCGATCTCGGCGGTCGCACTCAATTTGAACGGTGACGATCTGATCGACCTCGCCGGCGGCTTCCAGCGCGCCACCAACATCACTGCGTTTACCAACGCCTCGACGCCCGGCGCGCTCGCCAACGGTGACTCTTGTACGGTCGGCGGCGAGTGTCTCTCCGGAATTTGCATCGAAGGCGTCTGCTGCGCGTCCTCCTGCAACGACAACGAGAGCTGCGCGATCCCGATGCGCGAAGGCACGTGCCAGCGACGTGTGATCGAGGTCGTCCCCTGTACGTTCAACGACGAGTGTTTCGACATTCCCGATCCCGGCGACGAAGGTATCTGCAAGGACGGATTCTGCTGCGAAAATCGTTGTCCGGACGGTCGCTGCAACATCAACCCCTTCGAGGGACTCTGCATCCCGACTCTCGGACAGGGAGAGCTCTGCGAAGACGAGCGCGATTGCGACTCCGGATTCTGCCCCGACGGTCGCTGCTGCCTCGAGGCGTGCGACGACGGATTCTGCGGCGACGAAGGTGTTTGCAACCTGCTCACCGACCTCGGCGATCCGTGTCAAGAGAACGCCGAATGCATCACCGACATATGCGATGAGTTCACCGGTGTCTGTTGTAGCGAGATCTGCCCCGCGGAACAGGAGTGCGACAACACGGGAACCTGTGTCATCGCCAACCCGACTCCGGAGATGCGCCCGATCGGCGACGCTTGCGACGACGACATTGATTGCGCCAACGAGAACTGCGTAAACAACATCTGCTGTACGGTCGAGTCCTGTCCGGTCGGCGAGGTCTGCCTGCCGCCGAACGGCGAGTGCGCGCCCGAGCCGACGGCGACGCCGACCCCGGTGCCGCAAGAAAACGGCGCATCTTGCATCGACGACAGCAACTGCATCTCCGGCAACTGCGTCGACCGGGTGTGCTGCGAGAGGGAGAGCTGCGACGCAGATCAGTTCTGCTCGGCTGTCGACGGCGGCGTCTGCATCGTCGGAACCCCGCCGCCGACACCGACCTCCACTCCGGTCGAAGTCTGCCGTGACGTCCCCTGCGCCACCGGCCGCGTATGCACCGAAATCGACGGCCGCGGCGAGTGCGTCGACGAGTGCAACGGCGGCTTCTGCGCTCCCGGCGAAAGCTGCGTGCCGGAGTCCGACGGCGGCGAGGTCTGCGTC
>JANQHZ010000549.1 GCA_028282445.1 Candidatus Binatia bacterium
CTTCACCCAGCACTGCCGCAAAACCCTTCTCGAATCGGAACCCGACGCCGAGGAGTTCGCCGACATGACGGGCCGCGCGGTCGAGCAGATGGACGACACCATCGAAAACCTGCTGACCTTCGCGCGCATGTCGCGGCCCGCCCGGCGCAACGTCGAGCTGGGCGCAGTGCTGGCGCCGGTCTTCGCCGCGGCCGGCGGGCTACCGGTCGACTACGTCGAGCCGACGCCGGTCACGGTACGAGTCGACCCCGAGCAAACGGCGTACGCGGTCGAGAACCTGATCCGCGCGCTGGCGCGCGACCTAGCGGCCGACGTTCGCGTGAAAGCGGAGTTCCGCGCCCCGGACTCGCTGTACTGCAGACTGCCGGCGGACGCCGTCGGCACCCGAGACAAGCTCAAGCATCTGGTCGCCGATGACGACGACGCAGACCCGGGCGAGGAGGTGCCGTTGGGCATCGCCATCGCCAGCGCCATCCTGCAACGCAACGGAGCGCAGCTCCGCATGGACCGGGACGGCGCCCCGAAAACCGTGATGATCCGTTTCCCGTTGGTGGAGAACGAGGAGGAGGCTGAGGCGAATCGAGATGGAACATCCCCGCATATTGATCGTTGACGACGAACCGGGAGTGCGCGAGTCGCTGCGCATGGTCCTGAAGGGACGCGCGCAAGTGACCGCCGTAGGCGACGGCACCGCGGCCCTCGAAGAGCTCGCCAAGGGCCGCTACCACGTCGCCCTGCTCGACCTCGTCATGCCCGGCATCGACGGGCTCGAGGTGCTCGAACGCGGCCAGGCGCTGGAAGAGCCGCCACAGTTCATCATGCTGACCGCCACCAAGACGGTGAAAACTGCGGTGCGCGCGATGAAGCTCGGGGCCTACGACTACATCACCAAGCCCTTCGACATCGACGAGCTGCTGCTGGTCATCGAGCGCGCGGCCGACACCGGCGCCATGCGGCGAGAGCTCGAGACCCTGCGCAGCGAAGTCGGGCAACGCTACAATTTCGACAACGTCATCGGCTCGTCCGAACCGATGCAGAACGTATTAAAGCTGGTGAGCCGCGTCGCGCCGTTGCGCTCGACCGTCCTCCTCACCGGCGAGTCCGGTACCGGCAAGGAAGTGATCGCGCGCGCGATTCACTACAACAGCCCACGCCGCGACAAGCCGATGGTCGCGCTCAACTGCGCGGCGATTCCGGAGAACCTTCTCGAGGCCGAGCTCTTCGGTCACGAGCGCGGAGCGTTCACCGACGCTCACGCTCGCAAGATCGGGCACTTCGAGCGCGCCCACGAGGGCACCATCTTCCTCGATGAAATCGGCGACATGCCCGCCGCCACCCAGGCCACCCTGCTGCGCATCCTCGAGACCGGTCAGTTCACCCGCGTCGGCGGCGAAGAGGTCGTCAAGGTCGACGTCCGCGTCGTCGCCGCGACCAATCGCGATCTCGACAAGGGTATGGAGGACGGCACCTTCCGCTCCGATCTCTATTTTCGGCTGAACGTCGTCGCCATCCAGCTACCGCCCCTGCGCGAGCGCAGCGAAGATCTTCCGCAACTGATTCGCCACTTCCTCGAGCAGAAGTCGCGTGAAGCGGGCGTGTCGTTGCGACAGTTCAACCAGGAGGCGCTCGATCGCATGATCGGCTACCACTGGCCGGGCAACGTTCGCGAGCTCGAAAACACCGTCGAGCGGGCACTTGTTCTGTCCGACCACGAAACGCTCGACCTGGACGACCTGCCGCTAAAAGTCGCAGCAGCGCAGGCGATGCCGACCAGCCCGCTCGAGATTCCACTCAGCAGCAACGGCGGCTCTCAGGCCGGAACCCTCAACGACCAGGTCGCCGCGCTCGAGCGACGCCTAATCATCGCCGCCCTGGTGGCGGCAGACTACAACCAAACGAAAGCGGCCGAAGCGCTCGGCACCACCCGACGAATCCTCAAATACAAAATGGACAAGCTCGATATCAGCGAGACGCCGGCCGCCAACGAGCCGACCGTCGTCGGCGCGTCCTGAGCTTGCGCCTTCCCTCTCGCTCCACACGGTGAGGGGGAAGGCGCCAACGCCTCAGTTGCCGTGCGGCTCCTCCTGGATGCCGCCAACGCAGATCGCACATGACACGCCGGGTCATGCCGCACGGCTGCGCGTTGTGTTTTTTGACGATCCGTCAAATAAACCGCACATAAATGTACCTGCGACCAAAAGCCGCGCATTTTCGCACGTCGGCAAATTCCGCTGCGATTGCACCCATCGCCGCTATTCCCCTGAGTTTCCAGACACTTATGGAAGCGCAGTGCGGATGCTGTGCATTCTCGCACATGTGGTGGGAAGTTGCCCTGTCCTCTGGCACGCCCGGTGCTTTGTCCTCGGGCTGTGAGGGGACAATCGATGGCAGCAGCCGATGACCGAGCATCGCTTCTAATAATCGACGATGAACGAGGCCCGGCGGAGTCGCTCCGCATGGTCTTCAAAGAGCATTACGACGTC
>JANQHZ010000566.1 GCA_028282445.1 Candidatus Binatia bacterium
GACGCAGAAGCCGTTGATCTCGGCGATGACGTCCTCGATCAGGACATCGCCTTCGACGATGAGCTCAAATCCATCTTGCGAATTATCGTAAGCACTGGAGTCGGTAATCTCGACGTCGCCGATCGTACCGTCGCCGCAATCCTCGATCTGAAATCCGTCGGACATAATGGTTGGTGGCACGGGAGGGTCCACCTCGATCACAGGTCCGCGGACTCCGTTGCGGCGCGCGTGGGAGCGACGAATCGTTACCTTGCCGATGCTGCTCATCACCGGGCCGCCGATCGGCGTCAGCGGATGGATCTCGAAACCCTCGCCGTCGTTGTCGTTGGCCTCGGAGTCGATGATCGTGACGTCGCCGTCGAACACCTCGATGTTGAAGCCGTCGTCGCCCTGGCCGGCGCCGCCGCTCTCGTTCGCAATCGATCGTTCGATCCGCACGCTACCGCCTGAGCGAATCTGGGCGCCGTCGTTGCCGTTGCGCAGGAATTGCGAGTCGACGATCGTCGTCGTGCCGTCGGTCTCGATATCGGCACCGTCGACCCCGGCATCGCGGGCGACGACCTCGCGTAGCTCCACGTCTCCGGTCACTCCCTCGAGATGGATGGCGTCTCGATCGGGAGAGGTGACCTCGATGTTGTCGAGCAGAATGGCGCCCGCAAAGCTGCCTCCACTGTTGCAGATGGCTCGATCGCCGGCGGCGGGCGAGATCAGCACGTCGCCGACGCCGACCAGCTCGATGTCGCCCTGCCCCTCCAGGATCGCAGAGCCCATGGTGCTCAGGTCGACCTTGTCGTAGGTGCCCGACAGGATCCGCACCCGCGCCGGCGGCGGACCGGCGTTATCGACCGCGTCCTGCAGGTTATTGAAACAGGTCACCCCGGGAATACCGGCCCCCTGGCAGGTCGGGTGGGTCGGGTGCACGACGACGAGCGGTGCGCCCTGTGATCCAGCTGCGCTCGCGACCAGCACGAGAAGTGCAATATAGGCGATCTCGAGTCTCTTCATACGGGCGACCTCGCGATGAGTGAACTGGCGCACCTTATCCGAAATATAGGACAAACCACAAAGCCCAGACCCGCACGGGGACGGACGGGCTCCCGAGGCCCGACGCCAACGGACCCAAACAATACTTGTTTGCCACCACCCTGCGCTGCTACAGAGAACCCATGGCGAACTTGGCTTTCGCGATCATCGTCGTCTTGTCGCTTGTGACCGCACCTGGCGAGCAACCGTGCCCGTGCGACTGTAACGGCAACGAGGCCGTCGAAATCTCCGAGCTCGTGACCGCCGTTCGGATCGCCCTGGGCCTCGAGCCGCCGTCGGCTTGTCCGGGGATCATCGATGATCGCTGCCTGGCCTGCCGAGTCGGGGTCGACAACCTCGTCGGTTGCGTTCGCCTCGCACTCGACGGCTGCCTTTCGTCGTCGACACCTTTGCCGAGCGCAACTCCAAGCCCGACCGACAGCGGCTCACCGCACTGCACACCTCCACCGTGTGCTGGAGCAGAGGTACTGACATGCTCCAACTGCCCTGGGACCTGCGAGGGCGGCTGCGGTCTCATCTGCGCCACCAGAACACCGAGATGCACCGTTCCGCTCTGCGGACCGGACGAAGTGCTCTATTTCCCCCAGTGCTCGCGGTGCGCCGTGTGCGGCACCCGAACCCCGACTCCAAGCGAGACTCCTACGCCGGCGGCGACAGCTACGGTCACGCACACGGGGTGCCCGCTCCCCACCGAGTGCCCAACCTCGACCCACTTGGTTCGGACACCGGGCCGATGCCCCTTCTGCGCCCCTCCGACGGTTCGCCCGTCCACCGCGACGCCGACGAACAGCCCGTAATCGCCGATTCAGGAAATCACAAAATACCGAGCGAGCAGCGACATGGTCGGTCAAGCCGCGCCGACCACCCGACTATAGGCCTACGGCTCGGCGCAGCTTCGCGGTTTCAGCCTCGGTGAGCCGGCGCGAGCTGCCGACCGGCAACTTGCCGAGCTTCAGCGAACCAATCGAGACACGCTGCAGCTTGTCGACCGGAAAATTCAAGGCTTCGCACATGCGTCGGATCTGGTGGTTGCGCCCCTCGCTGATCGAGATCTCGAGCCACGCCTTGCTGCCTGTGCGGTTGACGACGTGCGCCCGCGCCGGCGCGGTCTTGCCGTCCGACAGTTCGATACCGTGACGCAGCCGCGCTACGGCGCGCTGGTCCGGGTGCCCGTGGACTTTCACGCGGTAGGTCTTCTCGACGTGGTAGCGCGGATGGGTCAGCCGCATCGCGAGATCTCCGTCGTTGGTCATCAGCAACAGACCCGACGACTGGTAGTCGAGCCGACCTACAGGGAAGACGCGCTCCCGAACTCGCCCAACCAGGTCGGCTACCGTTCGCCGCCCGTCGGGGTCGTCGAGCGTCGTAACCACGCCGACCGGCTTGTGGACCGCCAGATAGACCGGAGCGCCGGGCGCCCTGATCTGCTTGCCGTCGATCGCAATGCGATCGACACGCGGATTGGCGCGCGTGCCGAGCTCGGTGACGACCTTGCCATTTACCGAGACTCGGCCCTCGCGGATCAACTCCTCGGCGGCCCGGCGGGACGCGATCCCAGCCGCGCTCAGGACCTTCTGCAGCCGCTCAGCGACCGCCCTCTTTTTCGTCGTCGGGGTCCGGCGCCGCGCGCCCTTCGGCTTCGTGGCCTCTGTCGGCCTCGTCGAGCGCCCGTGCGAGCGGGGCGCTTTCGAGCTCGCCGCCGCCCTTGACCTCGGGTTCTTCGATTGTTTCCGCCTCGAGCCCGCGGTCGTCTCCGCTCGCTTGCGGCTGGTCGTCGTCTTGCGTGTCCGCTTCGGCGCCACTGACGTCGAGCTGCTCGTCGCCCGCTTGCGCGTCCGCTTCGGCGCTGCCGAGCTCGTCTTCCGCCGCGGCGTTTTCGCCCGCGGCTTCGACGATCGCTGCGGCGGCCTCGCCTTCTTCGATGCCCGTGTCTTCGATGTCCTCTTCATTTTCGGGCTCCGGTACCGGACCGATCTCCTTGAGCGTCGGCAACTCCTTGAGATCTTTCAGACCGAAGACCTCGAGGAACTCCGGCGTCGTCGAATACAACAGCGGACGGCCCACCGTCTCCTTGCGACCGTCGATCTTGATCAGCTTTTTCGCCAACAAGGAATTGATGGCGCTATCCGCATCCACGCCGCGAATCGCTTCGATCTCGCCGCGCGTCGCAGGTTGTTTGTACGCCACGATCGACAAGGTCTCCAGAGCGGCACGGCCGAGACGGGCGGGTTTTTCGCGCAGGAGGTGTCGCACATAGTCGGCGTTCGCCGGCGCCGTGCGGAACTGGTAGCCGCCCGAGACCTCGACCAGATGGATGCCGCAGTCGCCGCTGTAGCGTTGCATCAACCGCTTCAACGCCGCTCGGACTTCCTTCGCCTTGGGCCCACTGCGCAGAGCGTCGCACATGCGCCGCACCGGGATCGGCGCGCCGGCCGCCAGCAGCAGACTTTCGAGAATCGAGTCGAGACGATCGCCCTCGACGTCATCGCCCTCGTCGCCGTCCTCGCCGGAGGCTTGGGGCTCGCCGCCTTCTTCGCCACCAGCGTCCCCCTCGTCGGGCTCATCGCCGTCGTCGCTCGGGTCGGACTCCTTGGCCTCGATCGCTTCGCCGGATTCCCCCGCATCGGCCGGCTCGACGACATCCTGACTCGCATCGGGCTCGTGCCTTTGCTCCTGGGACACGTCTTGCAGAACATCCAGCTCCGGCGGCGCGGCCGCCTGCTCAAGCGAATCCTCGTCCGGCTCGACCGCCGGATCCACCTCCGCGATCGCCGACAGCGGCACTGCATCTTCGGACCGCGGTGCAGGAGGAACGCCTTTCGGCGCTTGGTTGACCGCATCGACACCATCGAGCCCTTGCATCTCTCCCACCTTCTCCTCCTCCACCACGATGTCGCGATCGACCGACGGCCGGACCTGCTTCGCAGCGGCCTGCGGTGCCCGATAGGAATCGAGCTCGACCACCTGCGCTCTCACCGCGGATTTCTGGTCGGGCTTCGCCACCGGAGCCGCACCGGTCACGCGATTCCACGCCCCTTCGGCGGCTCGCAACCCAGCGTTCAACAACCGGCGACCGACGGCGAGAGAGTCCGACACCCGCCGCTTGATCGAACGAAGACGATCGGCGAAGGACGGCCGCGGTTGCGGCGTGGGTTCTCGTTCCGAAGGTTGCGACCAGCCCGCTGCCACTCGACTCACACCTCGCTCGGCATCGACGGCGCCGCACCGCCCTCGTAGTCGTCCTCGAGGTCCACCGACACCTGGAGGGCGTCTTCGACCTTGAGGACGATGCGGATCTCTCCGCAGTTCTCGTCCTGGATGGCGTCGATCGCACGCAGCTTGCCGAGCTCG
>JANQHZ010000591.1 GCA_028282445.1 Candidatus Binatia bacterium
GCCGCCTTGGCCCGGTTCGCGCGCCGCCCCCCGCTCACCCACCAGCAGGCCCCTGCGCCGATCGACGAGGATACGCGAGAGCAAATGCGCGCCCTCGGCTACGCCGAATGACGAGAACCCTTGCCAAGTGCGGAAGCGAATGAGGTTGCATCGGACCAGGTGCCAAAGGATCATCGCTCTCCGACTCTACCCACGACCGACGAGGTATCCATGACCGATCAGCATGCGCGCCCAAGCGGTGCGACCGAAGAGCCACTGTACGACATCGAGGTGCCGACGCCGACGCATGGCGAGCGCGCCTGCACGCTGCTCGAATCGCTCAGCACCGGGACCTTGTGCACCGTTGCGACGGAACCGGCGGGGTTCCCGTACGGATCGTTCGTCACCTATGCAGCCAACGGCGGGAATCCGCTCTTCTTCATCTCGGGGCTGGCAGAGCACACCCGGAACCTGAAGGCCGACACCCGCGCGTCGCTGCTGGTCGCGGAAGGCGGCGGCGACGACCCGCTGGCGCGAGCGCGCGTGACTCTGATCGGGCAGTGCCGACAGATCGACGACGGCGAGCGTTCGCAGGCGGTTTCGACCTATCTCGCCGTGCACCCCAAGGCCGAGTACTACATCGAGTTCAAGGACTTCTCCTTTTGGCGTCTCGACGTCGAGTCGCTGCGCTATATCGGTGGGTACGGCCGCATGTCGTGGGTCGATCTCGCCGAATGGCGCGACGCCACGCCCGACCCGATCGCGCCGCATGCCGCCGGGATCTTGGCGCACATGAACGAGGATCACCAAAAGAACCTCCTGGATTACTGCCGTGCATTCACCAAGGCCACGGACGCCGGCGCCGCGACCATGACCTCGATCGACCGCTACGGCTTCGAGATGTCGGTCGAAACCGGCAAGGGACCGCGACCGGTTAGACTCGCCTTCGCGCAACAGATCGCGACCCCGATGGACGCTCGCCGTGAATTGGTTGCCCTGGCGGAAGCAGCGCGCGGGGTACTGGGGGGCTGAGGAGAGCCTTCACCACGGAGACACAGAGGCACGGAGAGGTCGCGGCACGATACGACTGAATTACCATCGCAATATTTTACTTGAAAGATACTTGACAACTATCATCTAATCTCGGTACGCTGTCCCCATGGCGACCGAACAGAAGAAGCGCGAGCGACCGGCTCAGTCCCAGCAAGAGCGAATCGCCTCACTGCAGCGTCGGATCTCGGAGGCGGTTGGCGAGGAGGTCCTGCACGGGGTCTCTCCCGACTGTCCGCCGGACATCCACGAAAAGTTCCTCGAGCAAGTCTTGGCGTTCGAGCAGATCGAGCCGACACCGCTGTTCGAGCAACTGGTCGATGCCGAGGTTCAGCTCCCGCACCCTCGAGACCTGAGCGACGCGGAGCTGCCGATCAAGCTGAGGCAGATCTTCGAAGAGCTCGCGCGCCTGGGAGTGTACGTGCAGTCCACCGATCACCTGAGCGACCGGGACCTGTACGAGCACCTCTGGAACGACACGCTGCGAGAGCCCGAGACGACGATGCCCGGCAATCCGGGCGTCACCTGCGTCATCGATCTGATTTGCACCGGCAGCGAAGAGCACGTCCAAATCTGGCTGACCTACTACGCCAGCGAAGACGACCGCTCGGCCTGGCAATCCGAGTTCCCCGAGGATGCCCTGCCCGACGCCAAGAGGCTTCCCTACGACCGGGATCGCACATTGCCACAGTGGCCCCCCGCGCTGGAGTGATCGCCGCTGGAGCTCCGGTCCGGCCGTTGTCGGGATCGCGATGCAGCAGATAGCACTCATGGCATGGCGATCTGCTGCGTTGACCCTCGGGCGGGCTGAGCGGATAGTTTGTAGTCATGAGTCGAAGCTCTTTGATCGTGGCGGTTCTTGTCGCCGTCGCCTTGGGGTTCGTCGGTCTGCGGTTTTTCGGGGAGCCGGACCTGCCGCCGCAAACCGTTGCCTCGGGCCGCGCCTGGGAGGGCCGCGGCGACTCGCGTCCTCGAACCTTCGACGGCGAGCGACGGGGCATCACGGTCGAGCGGGGCCGTAGCGCTTCGACTACGGGTGACCGGTCGGATCGCTCATCCAGGCCCAGCCGTCCCGGCGAACCACGGTTCGACGACGACCGCCGTCGCGATCGATCGGCGGACGTCATCGCCGGCCGGCGCGACGTGCGCAAAGGAACGATCGGGCGCGCGGTCGGCGAACGGCGCGGCGATGGCATCGAGCGATCCGCCCGGATCGCCGACTTGGGTAGGCGCGAGCGCGCGCTCGAAGGACGGCGCGACTCCGATCGCACCGACTTTCGGCAGCGGGTAGCGGCGGCCGGAGTCGGCGCGGGTTCCGACTTCTACGATACGGAAGCGGATACGGTGGACGCCGAGCAGGAGGAAGAGGAAGGTACGCTATTCGATCCGCTTGCGCCCGAGGTGCAGAGCGGTGAGGTCGATCGAGGCCCGGACGAGGACCCGCTGATCGCGACCAAGGTCGACTATCTCGAAGACGGTAGCGTATACGTTGCCGCCGATTCCAACTTCGCCTTCCCCGCCGCCCAGAATATCCGCGGCGACCGCGGCACGATCGACATGACGATCGTACCGGACTGGAACGGCGCCGACCCATCGACCCACAACCTGCTTCACGTCGGGACGCCGAACGTCTGGGAGAATCGCCTGCGCGTGCTCAAGAACGGCGAGAGCATTCGCTTCATCGTGTTCGACAACGAAGGCGTCGAACGCAACATCAACATCAAGGTGCCGGAGTGGCAGGCAGGCGAGCGGCACCAGATCACCGCTTCGTGGGATCCAGAAGGGATCCGGCTCTTTCTCGACGGGCAGCTGGCGGGCGAGCGCGCAATCGAGGGCGGAATCGACTTCCCCGAATCCACCCGGATTCAGTTGGGCTCGGGCGATAATGCCCAAGGCGCGGCAGCGACTTACGAGGAAATTACGGTATCATCCGAGCCCGCGCCAGGCAGTGAGCCGGAGTGAGCAGGTACTCCGGCCCCAGCCGCCCGTAGGGCCAACACTACTCCTCCGAGCCGAGCCACTTGTAGAACGCACCGGCGGTCGCGGCGCCGGCAATCGGCGCGATCCAAAAGAGCCATAGCTGGCTCAACGCCCAGCCGCCGACGAATACTGCCGGGCCGGTGCTTCGCGCCGGGTTTACGGAGAGATTCGTCACCGGAATCCCGATCAGGTGAATCAAGGTCAGGCCGAGGCCGATCGCGATCGGTGCGAAGCCCGCCGGCGCGCGCGGATCGGTGGCGCCCAGGATGATGAAGAGGAACATAAAAGTGAGCTCGAACTCCGCCACCAGTGCTGCGAGCAGTGAGTACCCGCCAGGGGAGTGCTCTGCGAAACCGTTGGCCGCAAAACCGCCGTCGAGCGAAAACCCGGCGGCACCGCTGGCGATGACATAGAGAACCGCCGACCCCAAGATCGCCCCCGCCACCTGCGCCGCTACGTAGGGCCCGAGCTCGCTTGCGGGAAAGCGGCCCCCGACCAGCAGCCCCACCGAAACCGCAGGGTTCAGGTGGCAACCCGAAATATGGCCGATGGCGTAGGCCATGGTGAGGACCGTCAGGCCGAAAGCCAGAGAAACTCCCAGCAGGCCGATGCCAACCTCTGGGAAGCCGGCGGCGAGGACTGCGCTGCCGCATCCTCCGAAAACAAGCCAGAACGTTCCTACGAACTCCGCTGCAAGCTTCTTGGAAAGCGGCATACCGATCCCTCCCTTTAGTCAGGCCACCATCCTCAGCACAGGCCTAGCGGTCAAGCGATTCTTCCTAGCGGCCGAGGCGCGGGCCTGGGCGAGGCATCCTGCTTCGCCAGGCCTTCGCAGGACAGGTGCCCCGCCCCTATGCAGCGAGAACGCCGCCGAAGGGTGCGAACACCGGGGCGCCCCCCGCAAGCGCGAACCGATGTGAAGCTACTCGAGGTCGAGGAAAGCGTCCTGCAGGCGGCGCATGCCCTTGATCCAGCGTTCGGGGTCCGCGGCCTTGCGCTCGACGTATTTCGCAACCTCGGGGTGGGGCAGGATCAAGAATCGCTCGGAACGAACGCCTTCCAGCACCGCTTCGGCAACGGCGTCGGGCTCGATCATTCCATCGACACCGGCGACGCCGCCCTCGTCGGTGTCGGCTGTCATCTTGGTTCGAACCGCTTGTGGGCACAGCACCGAGACGGCGATGCCGCGGGCGCCGTAGGTAATCGACAGCCACTCCGCGAAGGCGACCGCGCCGCTCTTGGTGATCGAGTACGGAGCGGAGCCGATCTGGGACAGAAGACCCGCCGCCGACGCCGTGTTGAGCAAGTAGCCCTCGCCCCGTTCGAGCATGCCGGGCAGCACCGCGCGCGCCGCCCAGACGTGTGCCATCACGTTGATCTCCCAGATCGCCTGCCAGTCGTCATCGATGACCTCCGGGCCACCGGCGACGAAGATACCGGCGTTGGAACACAGCAGGTCGATCGGGCCGGCAGCGGCGATGCTGCCGTCGACCAGCTCTTGAATCGCCTCGGCACTACGCACATCGAGCGTGGCACCAACGCCGCCAACCTCCGAGGCGACGCGCTGAGCGCCGGCCTCATCGATATCGGCGACGACGATCCGGCGCGCGCCGGCGTCGGCAAAGGCCCGACAGAGCGCCCGACCGATTCCGCTGGCGCCGCCGGTGACGAGAATGTGCTTATCTTTTGGTTCCATAGTCGCCTCGGAATTGGAGACAGCGAGCGTAGAGGGTTGTCCCCTGGTAGTCGAGTTGGGCACGCCGTTGCCCGGGTCGACAAAAGGGCTACGATCGGGTCAAGGTAGCTGGATTGACCCAGGGGCCGATCCGGCGAGTACGAGACCCGGAGCCAAGGGCGCCGGCCCCTCAGGACTGTTGGAAGTCTTTTCGACTTCGATATGGGAGGAGATCCAATGAGAAGAATTGTTTTGGCCGCGACCATTGCTGCTTGCAGCTTCGCCTTCGCCGCATGTTCCATGTGCGACACGAGCTCCGCTCCGACCAGCGGGGTCATCGAGGAGAACGCCGTCACCGTGACCGCGACCGTCGCCGATGTCGACTACGACACCCGCATGGTCACGCTGACGACCAGCGACGGAGAAACCGTAACCTTCCACGCGGGTCCGGAAGTCAAGAATCTCGCCCAACTCGACAAGGGCGATACCATCCGCGCCATCTACGTCGAATCGGTGGTCTACGAGGTGAAGAAGCCGGGCGAGGCGGCCCCGGGTGTGCAGATGGCCGAAGACGCCGCGCGAGCAGAGGAAGGCGACAAGCCGGGCGCCGGCGCGGCGCGTGCGGTAAAGGTGACCGCTACGGTCGCCGAGATCGACATGAATGCACCGAGCGTCACGTTGCGCGCGCCGAATGGCGCGCTGCGAACGCTGCCGGTTCGCGACGTCAATCGCCTGAAGGCTGTCAAGGTCGGCGACTTGGTCGAGTTCACCTACACCGAAGCGATCGCGATCGGGGTGGAAGAGCTCGAAGACTAGCGCGTTTGCGGGGCCGGCGGCAGGAAGCCGCCGCCCCACTCGCCCGGTCTGCCCGACGGTCGTGCGGAGGGCTCGGGCGAAAAGTGGGGAGTCGCCCGCAGCTTGCGACACGTCGCGACGGTGGGAGTCGCACACGACGCCCCATGAATCTCGAGGATGTGATGACTCGCGTCGGTCTCGCGGTCTGGTGATCCTTCCGGGGGCGCGATCAGGAGGCGGAGATGTCCGATCGGCTGAAGGTCATACAGTGGGCGACGGGAAACATCGGGAACGAATCGCTGAAGGCGATTCTGATGCACCCGCAGA
>JANQHZ010000606.1 GCA_028282445.1 Candidatus Binatia bacterium
TTCGTCGTCGAGATAGTAGAGCCCGTCGGTCACGACGATCGCCGCCGGACGTCGTTCCTCTACCTGAATGTCCAGCGTTCCCGGAAACTCCCGGCGAACCGTCGCCGTGCTCAGCATCGGATGCGAAGCCAGGCGCGAGGCGAGATCCTCCGGTGTCGAGTCCCACAAGCTGTCGCCCTCGCGCACCCCCAACCACGCACGCAGCTCGGTCTCGCTGACCAGCGACCGCGTACCCCGAATCTCGATACGGTCGACGTGAAAGTAGGGGTGCTCGCGCACCACTTCGAGCGCCGCGCCACGGTGCCGCAAGCCCGCGACCGCGCCGGCGGCCAGCAACCCAACTGCGACCGCGATGCCGACGCTCCGCCAGCTCGGGCGCGGCAGATCGCCGAGGCGCGCGCCGACCGTGCGCAGCCGAGCGACGTCGCCGGCAACGCTCGCCTTGCTGCGGGCGCTGCGGTTCTTCGGCGCCCCGCCGAGCCCCGTGACCGCACGCAGCGCTTCGAGGCGCTTCCGCCAGCCGCTGCCCATCACGATGCCCTCTCCCACTCTCCAACCAGACGGATCTCGGGAACCAGACGGACCTGCTTGCGCTGCCATACCGCGTCGACGATCTGGTCCATCAGCGACTTCACGTCGGTGGCCCGCGCCTTGTCGACGTTGACGATGAAGTTTGCGTGGTCTTCCGACACCATCGCGCCGCCGACGCGGGACCCCTTGAGACCGACCGCATCGATCAGCTTGCCGGCGAACTCCCCCGGCGGGTTCTTGAAGATCGAACCGGCATTCGGCAACCCGAGCGGCTGCTTCGACTCACGCTTTCGCTTGGCGCTCGTCATGCGGGCACGAATCTCATCGCCGGCATCCTGCCGGAGTAGGAAGTTGACCGCTGTGACGATCAGGCCGCGCGGAAGATCGAAGGTGCGGTAGCCGAAATTGAGCTCGGAGCGGTCGAATGAGATCTCACCGCGCTCGGCTTCGACGCCTTCCACCGACTCGACGACGTCCGACATCTCACCGCCGAAAGCGCCGGCATTCATCAACAAACCGCCACCGATCGAGCCCGGGATACCTTCGGCGAATTCGAGACCGCTCAGCTCGCGGCCGGCAGCCTCCAGCACCAGCTTCTTGAACGGCGCCGCCGCGCCGGCACGTGCGCGAGCTCCGTCGCCCGACAAACTCCACTCGATCGCGCCCAGGCCTTTGCCGAGCTTCAACACGATTCCCCGCACGCCGCGATCGCTGACCAGAATGTTGGTTCCGATCCCAATCACGAAGACGGGAATGCCGGCGTCGCGCGCAAGCCGTTGCACTGCGAGGATCTCGCCGGCGTTCGACACCTCGGCCCACGCATCGGCGGGCCCGCCGATGCGAAACGAGGTATGGCGGGACAGCGGCTCGTCGAAACAAACGCGCTCGCCGAGGATGTCCCGCAGAGTATGTTGGAGCTGTTGTTTCACTGAACCGTCCAGGTCCCCTGCATTCCCGCGATTTGTCGCACCAGGTCCTCGGCGACGTTGTGGACGTTGCCCGCTCCCATCACCATGACGATGTCTCCGGGACGCAGGTGCGGTTTCACCTCGGCAACGACATCCTCGACGCGTGGCGTGTACGACACATCCATGTGGCCGCGGCGTTTGAGCGCCCAGTAGAGGACGTCCCCGCTCAGACCGTCGAGCGGCTCTTCCCCACCGGGATAGATGTCGGTCATGAATACGTGGTCGGCGTCGTCGAAGCACTCGAGGAACTCGTTGAAGAGATCGCGCGTGCGGGTGTAGCGGTGCGGCTGAAAGATGGTGACGATGCGCCGGCCGAAGCCTTCACGGGCGGCCGCCAAGGTGGCGCGGATCTCTTCGGGGTGGTGGCCGTAGTCGCTGAAAACGGTGACTCCGCCCGATTCGCCACACAGCTCGAAACGGCGATGGATGCCGCCGAACTCGCCCAGGGCGGCCCGCACTTCTTCGAAGGGTACGTCGAGCTCGCGCGCCACCGCGATCGTGGCGAGCGCGTTCATCGCCTGATGCCGGCCGGGAAGCCGCAAGCGCACCGTACCGAGAACCTCGCCGCGATAGACCGCTTCGAAGACCGTATCCATTCCGACGACACACAGGTCGCGGGCTTCGTAGTCGGCGTCCGAGGTCGTGCCGTAGGTCACGACACGCTTGCGAATCTGCGGCAGCATCGCTCGTACGTTGACGCTGTCGAGGCAAACGACGCCCATCCCGTAGAACGGAACGCGGTTGACGAAATCGGCGAAGGCAGCGCGCAGCCGCTCGACGTCTCCGTAGTAGTCGAGGTGCTCCGGGTCGATGTTGGTGACCACCGCGATTGCCGGATTCAACAACAGGAAGGAGCCGTCGCTCTCGTCGGCCTCGGCGACCAGCAGGTCGCTTTCGCCGACGCAGTTGGTCCCTCCGAGCGCATGCACCTTACCCCCGATGACGGCCGTCGGGTCGCGACCGGCGCGGTGCAAAGTCGAGGCGATCAGCGAGGTCGTAGTCGTCTTGCCGTGGGTCCCGGCAACCGCGATCCCTTCCTTGAGGCGCATCAGCTCGGCCAGCATCTCGGCGCGAGGGATCACCGGGATGCCGAGCTCGCGCGCACGGCCGATTTCCGGGTTCGAGTACTTCACCGCCGATGAGATCACCACGACGTCGGTATCGCGACCGACCGCATCGGCGTTGTGCCCGAAGGTTACCTTCGCGCCGTTCTCCACCAGGCGCCTGGTCACCTCGGTCTCGTGGATGTCGGACCCGGTGACCTTGTGGCCCAGAGCCAACAACACTTCCGCAATACCGCTCATGCCGATACCGCCGATCCCGACGAAATGAATCGAACACGGCCCTCTGAACAATCTACTCATGCCTTACCCCCGCTCCGCACCAACTGCCGACACAGCTCGACCACCCGATCCGCCGCGTCCGGCTTCGCAAGCCGTCGCGACGCGCTTTCCATCTCTTCCCGCAGCTCTGCCGACTGGGCGATCTTTTCGATCGCGTCGGCCAGACGCTCGGCATTCAATTCGGCATCCAAGATCATGCGAGCCGCACCGGCCGCTTCGACCACTTCCGCATTGGCGCGCTGGTGATCGTCGGCAGCCTTTGGATACGGCACCAGGATCGCCGCTTTACCGACCGCCGCCAGCTCCGCCAGCGTCGTCGCGCCGGACCGGCAAACGACGAGATCGGCGGCGCCGTAGGCCGCTCCCATGTCGTCGATGAACTCGTGCACATCCGCTTCGACGCCGATCTGTCGATAAGATTCGCGCACCGCCTCGTCGGCGCCGCGGCCGGTCTGGTGGATGACCCGCAAGCCGGAGATATTCGCAACCAACTTCGCGACCGTCGCCGGCAGCGCGGCGTTGATGCTCTGCGCCCCCTGGCTTCCGCCGAAGACGAGCAAGCAAAACCCATCGGACCGTTGGACCTCCGAGACTTGGGGAAACGCCCGCACCGGATTACCGGTCACCACGACGCGGCGGCTCGGAAAGAACGCACCCGCGGCTTCGAAGGACGTGCAGATTCGCGTCGCCAATCGTCCGAGAACTCGATTCGCCATCCCGGGTCGAGCGTTCTGCTCGAGCAACACGGTCGGGACGCCGCGCATCCAAGCCACCGCGACCGCGGGAAACGAGGCGTAGCCCCCGACCCCGACGACGATCTCGGCACCGAACTCGGCGAGCTCTCGTCGAGCGTGCCCGAGTGCGACCGGAATCTGTCGGAGGAAGTCGAGCACACCGCGCAGGCCGCGACCGCGAACTCCCTGCACCTTGAGAGCGCGAAACGGGAAGCGGGTGGCCGGGATGATGCGGGCCTCGATGCCGACCGAGCTGCCGATGAACAACGCAGCGTCAGCGTCACCGAGGGCCTCGGCTACCGCCAGCCCC
>JANQHZ010000627.1 GCA_028282445.1 Candidatus Binatia bacterium
TCGCGCTGGGTCTCGGTGAAGAACGGCGAAGACGAGCTGCTGTGGGAGCGCGGTCTGCGCAATCAAGCGCGGCCGAAGGCCACGAAGGGCTGAGGCTCAGGCGAGGCTAAGGGGAGACGATGGCACTCTATCTCAAACAACTTCAGGTCGGGCCGATGCAAAACTATGTCTACCTCATCGGCGATACTGAGACGCGCAAAGCGGTTGCGGTCGACCCGGCGTGGGATGTCGGCGGAATCCTGCAGGTCCTCGAGCAAGACGACATGACGCTCGACTCGGTTCTAGTGACCCACTTCCACCCCGATCACATCGGCGGATCGATGATGGGCCACAACATCGAGGGTCCGACCGAGCTGCTCGAGCGCGGCTACGAGGTCAAGATCCATATTCACAAAGCGGAAGCGGACTACGTGCCCCAGGTATGCGGCCTCTCCAAATCCGATCTCACCCTGACCGAATCCGGCGACGACCTGATCGTCGGCGAGCAGCGAATTCAGTTTCTCCACACTCCGGGCCACACTCCCGGCTCGCAGTGCTTCATGGTTCAGAACAACCTGGTGTCCGGCGACACCCTCTTCATCGGTGGCTGCGGCCGCGTCGACCTGCCCGGAAGCAACCCCTCCGACATGTACGACAGCCTCAACAACAAGTTGAAAGCACTGCCGGACGACACGGTCCTCTTTCCAGGACACAACTACTCAGCAACCACCACATCGACCATCGGCGAGGAGAAGAAGACCAATCCCTACATGCGTTTCGCTCGACTCGAGGACTTCCTCGGGGTGATGGGCTACTAGGGCGAAAGGCGGCCGGACGGTAATCGCCGCTCACGCGGGCGCCGCGAGCACGGCAGATCGAACGATGCTGTACTTCTTCTACGGAACACTGACCAGCAAGGAACGCTTGCAGCTGGTCATGGACGGGCACTGCTTTCAGGATGTCGGCAAGGGCACCGTCAAAGGAACCTTGTTCGACATCGGCGCCTATCCCGGACTGGTCCTGCAAGGAGATACGTCGATTCAAGGCGTCATCGTCGAAACCGACGACGGCGCCGTTGCCCAGCTGGACGAGTACGAAGCGGTAACCGAAGGGCTCTACGAGCGCCGTCGGGTCGCGGTGGAACGCGACGGGGGCGGTTCGCTCGTCGCCTGGACCTACGTCTACCTCGGATCGACCGACGGTCTGAATCCGATCGACCAATGGCAGCCGCGCGACGAGCCGGCGCCGGAACAACGGAGAGACAACATGGTTGAAAAGAGTATCGAGCTTACCGGTATCTCCGCCAACAGCATCGAGGAAGCAGTGCGACTCGCCGTGGCGAGAGCCGCCGTGACCATCGACAGCTTGCGACGTGCCGAGGTCGTCGACGTGAGCGCCAACCTCGAGGATGGCGAGATCGTCAGTTGGCGGGTCCGGACCAGAATCACCTTCGCAATCAAAGATCGCTTGCACGAGTAATCCGCCGCCGCACGATGTCCGAGCCCAAAACACGCGAGGTGTACCCGGGAGTTTTCCTCCTGCATCTGCCGTTGCCGATGAAGCCGACCATCGTCAACGTCTACCTCGTACGCGGCTCGCACGAAGCCGATGACGATGCCGAATGGGCCCTGGTCGACACCGGCATGGGCGGCGCGAAGAGCACCGAAGCCTTCGAGGCCTGTCTCGAAAGCGTCGGGTGCCGACCGCGCCAGCTGCGCAAGATCGTCGTCACCCATCACCACCCCGATCACTTCGGAAACGCCGAAACGATCAAGCAGCTGAGCGGGGCCGAGGTCTTCGTTCACCCCGCCGAGTGGGAGCGGTCACAGAGCTTCATGCCGGCCGAACGGCCGCAGTGGGTGCTCGACTGGTTCACCCGCCACGGGCTTCCTTGGGAACGCTTCGAGCGCATTCCGAAGCAGCGCGACTTTTGGCAGGGCTTATACCACCCGGCCGAGCCGGACCAGGAGCTGTCGGATGGATTCCAGATCGCCGTCGGAGAGCGCACTCTTGAAGCGGTGTGGACGCCCGGCCACGCCGCCGGCCACTGCGTGATTTACCTGCGCCAGGAGGGGCTGATGATCGCCGGCGACCATCTGCTACCACGCATAACACCGCACGTCGGTTTCGGACCGGCAACCGAAGGGAACCCGCTCGGCGATTTCATCGCGTCACAAAGGAAGATCCAACAGCTCGACGTGGACCTGGTGCTGCCTGCGCACGGTGGCGTGTTCGAGGATCACGTCAAGCGCTCCAACCAGATCATCCAGCACCACGATGTCCGCCTCGAGCAGATCCTCGACCTACTACACAGAGGACCGCGCACCGCCTACCGGATCGCGCGACGCGCTTTCGATTTCGGCGACGACAGCCCGATCACCTACCAGTTTCCCGCCACCTTCGAGACGCTCGC
>JANQHZ010000638.1 GCA_028282445.1 Candidatus Binatia bacterium
GATCAACGCGCAGACCACGTACTCGTCGTCGCGTCCGTCGCGCCGGGCACGCGTCGCTGATTGCAGGCTGTGGGTGAGGCGATCGACCGCGTAGCCGCCAGTATCGCCGGCAAGCAATTGGAGGTGGGTGAGCACCCGATCGGGTAACCCCTGGAAAAATTCGATCGCGTGGTGCCCGATGACCTTGTAGTCCTCGGCCGTCGCCTCACGCATGGCGGTAAACGTCGTATCCTTGGCGGTCATGGCGAGTCCTCCTTCGCGGCGCTCATGCGCGGTTCCTACTTCACGGCGTTCACGGCAAGCGGGTGCCGCGCTGCATCTCGGCCACGATGTCGCGGGCGGCTTGCACGGGATCGGGCGCATTGCGGATCGGGCTGCCGACAACCAGGTATTTCGCCCCTGCTCGAATCGCCTGCTCGGGGGTCATGACCCGCTTTTGATCCTCGACGTCACTGCTTGCGGGTCGCACCCCGGGGGTGACGATGAGAAAGCGGGAACCGCACTCGCGCCGGATGCGCGCTACCTCTAGCGGCGAAGCCACCACCCCGTCCATCCCACAGAGCCGCGCCAGCTTGGCCAGGCGCGTCACCTGGCTTTCGACCGTCGACTTCACGCCAACCCGGCTGAGGTCGGACCGGTTGAGACTGGTCAGCACGGTAATCGCCAGAAGCTTGGGGCGCTTGACCCGCTCGTCGCGTGCCGTCTTGGCTACCTCGCGAACGGTCTCGCGCATCATCTCGACGCTGCCACTCGCGTGCACGTCCAGCATCGCGACGTCGAGCTTGGTTGCCTCGGCAGCCGCCTTCGCGACCGTGCGCGGGATATCGTGAAACTTCAGGTCGAGAAAGACGTCGCCACCGCGCCGCCGAATCTGTTTCACGATCTCCGGTCCCGAGGATACGAAGAGCTGCTTGCCGACCTTGAACACCCCGACTTCGCCCGCGAGTGCATCGACGAGCTCGAGAGCCTCGCGCTGCGTCGGTACATCGAGCGCGAAGATCAGACGTTTGCGCATCGAGACGATGCTCTTGGAATTGCTCGCGCTGCCCATCAGTAGATTGGCACTCCCAGACCGCAACCGCAGATGAACGCAGCTAAACGCGGATCTGAATCCACCATGATCATCTGCGTCTATCTGCGTTCATCTGCGGTTACTTGCCCAACTCGCTTCGGATTCGCTGAGACAGCTGCGCGACGACTTCCGCGAGGCCGACTTCTTCCGCATCGCCGCCGCGGCGGTCCTTCACTTCGGCGACGCCCTTCTCCATCCCTTTCGGGCCGAGCGTGATACGGTAGGGAATCCCGATCAGGTCGGCATCCTTGAACTTCACTCCAGCGCGCTCGTCACGGTCGTCGTAGAGCACCTCGACGCCCGCGGCCTGCAGCTCTCCGTAGAGCTTGTCCGCCGCGGAAGTGAGAGCTTCGTCCTTCACCTTGACGTTGACGAGGTGGACGTGCGCCGGCGCGAGCGCCAGCGGCCAGCGAATTCCGCCGTCGTCGTGGTTCTGCTCGATCGCCGCCGCTGCAGTACGGGTCACACCAATGCCGTAGCAACCCATTTCCATGATCTGCTCTTTGCCGCCTTCGTTGAGAAAGGTCGCCCCCATCGCCTCGCTGTACTTGGTGCCGAGGTAGAAAACGTGCCCGACCTCGATCCCACGGTGCCCATCGTAGATTCCGTCCGCGCAGCGAGAGCAGCAGTCGCCGGCGCCGGCCGTGCGCAAGTCCGCAAAGCTCAGCTCGGCGAGGTCGCGTCGTTGGTCGACGCCGGTCAGGTGTTTGTCGTTTTCGTTCGCGCCGGTGACGGCCTCGGTAATTCCGTCGAGCGCGTTATCGGCGATGATCCGAATCTTCAGGCCGATCGGCCCGGCAAACCCAACCGCGGCGCCGGTGTGCTCTTCGACGACGTCCGCCTGGGCCATCTCGACGGTCTCGCAACCGAGCGCGGACACCAGCTTGTCCTGGCTGAGCTCGTGATCGCCACGCACCAAAGCCGCGACCGTCTCTTGTTGGTCGGTGGTGAACAGCAACGTCTTGATGAAGCGATCTTGCGGCGCTTTCAGGAAGGCGGACACCTCTTCGATCGTGCGCTGGCCGGGGGTATCGACGGAGGTCGGAGCTCCCGCCGGAGCATCCGCACCGGCGCACTCGACCTTGCGGATCTCGGCCTTCTCGACGTTCGCGGCGTACTTGCACGAGGGACAACTGACCAGGGCGTCCTCACCGGAGTCGGCGAGGACGTGGAACTCGTGCGACATCGACCCGCCGATGGTGCCGGTCGCCGCCTCGACCGGCCGGAAGTTCAAACCGCAACGCTCGAAGATGCGGGTGTAGGTCGCAAACATGTTGTCGTACTCGCGTTTGCAGTCGTCGTAGCCCTCGTGGAAGGAGTACGCGTCCTTCATCGCGAACTCGCGACCCCGCATCAGACCGAAACGAGGGCGAATCTCGTCGCGAAACTTCGTTTGAATCTGGTACAGATTGAGCGGCAGGTCGCGGTACGATCTCACCTCGCGGCGTACGATGTCGGTAACCACCTCTTCGTGGGTCGGCCCGAAGCAGAAATCGCGATCGTGGCGATCCTGGATGCGCAGCAACTCCTTGCCGTAGTGTTCCCAACGGCCCGTCTCCTGCCAGAGCTCGGCCGGACAGACCGCCGGCATCAGAATCTCCTGCGCTCCCGCCCGGTCCATCTCCTCGCGCACGATTGCCTCGACCTTGCGAACGACCCGCAGGCCCAAGGGCAGAAAATCGTAGATGCCCCGCGCCACCTGCCGGATCATGCCCGCTCGCACCATCAGCTGATGGCTGACCACCTCGGCGTCAGAGGGAACTTCCTTGAGAGTCGGGATCAATGAACGTGAGTATCGCACGGCGCCGTACCCTATCGCGCTTCCTTTACCGAATTCCAGATAGGTCGACGAATGT
>JANQHZ010000653.1 GCA_028282445.1 Candidatus Binatia bacterium
GACTGGAAGACGTCGGCAGGTCCGAGCTCGACTTCATCGTAGCCTTTCAGGAGGACCCGTCGGCCGCGACCTGGTCGGGTACCGAGATCGACACCGACGCCGGCGTGGTTACCTACAAGGACTTCATCGAGAACCTTCTCGATGACTCGTCGCCGCTCGAGAGCTACTACGAGGACACCTGCGAGGGGAGGTTCGACGTGTGCGCGCTCGATTGCGAGGTCTACGACGAGACGATGTGCGAGGCCGCGGTTCAATAGGTGACACCCGTACAGACTATCCCGGCCGGGCAAGTGGGAGTTGAACCTCGGTCGCGGTGTACCGCCGGGCTTATGGTCGAGATTGGCAATCCGGCAAGGCATATCCTAATTTCCAACCGGTTATGCTGAGTACGCGGATTTGATACGCCTGCAGACGGTTTTTTGGGTGACAGCGTTGTCGCTGTTTGCGGTCGCCTGTGAGCGCGAGTCGGAACCTCTTGAAGCCCGGCCGAACGTACTGCTGATTTCGATCGATAGTCTCCGTGCTGATCGGCTTGGCGTTTACGGCAACCCGCGCAACACCAGTCCCACAATCGATCGAATCGCTCGCGAAGGTGTGCGCTTTTCGCAGGCGCTGAGCCCGACTTCTTGGACGCTTCCTGCGCACGCCACCTTGCTCACCGGACTCGGGCAACGGCGTCATCGTGTCGTCAATGTGCGGCACAAACTGGCCGAAGAAGTCGAAACCTTACCGGAGGCCTTTCTCGCCGCGGGCTACGAGACTTTCGGTATCTTCTCCGGCCCATTTCTGCATCCGGTATACGGCCTGGGGCAGGGTTTCGAGCGCTACGCATCGTGTATGTCGAAGGTCGAGGCCTCCCCGACGTCACCCCAAGCCTGGCAACAGTCTCATATCGATCGAACCAATCCGCTGGTAGAGAAGTCGTTCATCGAGTGGCTCGACTCGCGGTCGGATCGGCCCTTCTTTGCGTTCGTTCACATGTGGGACGTTCATTACGACTACTTGGCGCCCGAACCCTACTACTCTATGTTCGACACGGGTTACGCCGGTAAGCTCGACGGTCGCAACATTGCTCGTAAGGGGTTCCCTGTCGATGCGACGGCGGACGACGTCGATCACTTGCTGAGTCTCTACGACGCCGAGATCCGCTATACCGACGCTACCCTAGGCAAGATGCTCGCCGCGCTCGAGGCGAAGGGCTTGCTCGACAATACGGTTGTCGTGATTACTGCGGATCACGGTGAGGAGTTCCTCGATCACGGCGCCAAAGGGCACCAGCACACGCTCTTCGACGAGCTCATCCGTGTCCCCCTGGTCTTCTGGGCGAGGGGCCGGCTGCCTCGCGGTGTGGTGATCGACGAGCCGGTTGGGCTGAGCGACATTGCTCCGACGATTGCCGAACTTGCCGGAATCGCGGGCGCGCCGTCGGTCGACGGTACAAGTCTGGTCCCGTTCTTGCGGGGTGACGGCCCCGAGAGTCGGCCGGTCTTCAGTGTGCTCTACGAGCCGCTACTACCACGTATCAAGCTTGCCGCGGTCCGGGTCGGGACGCAGAAGCTGATTTATCGAGAGAGCGACAAGGCGTGGTTGAGCTACGATCTCGCCGTTGACCCGGGCGAACAGGCGCCGACTGAGGCGACGCTGGATGCGCTCCGGTCCGCGCTCACCGAGTATGTTGCGCAATCGAGCGCTTATCTTGCCGAGAAGTCAGCCGGTGAAGAAGCTCTGCCGCGTGACGTGAGCGAGAGGCTCCGGCAACTGGGCTACGTCGAAGGCGATTGATTGGCCGTTCGGAGACGGCAGCGACGCCGAGCGGGCAGTAACGCGCTGTCGTTCTTCGCTGCGCAACGCCCCGGAACGCATTCGGCCGGCAACGACCTGTCCTCCGAAGCCTTGGCGAAGGGGGAAGTTGCCTTTAGACCGCGACGACAGTCGCATTTGGCCGGCAACGACCTGTCCTCCGAAGCCTTGGCGAAGGGGGAAGTTGCCTTTGGACCGCGACGACAGTCGCGTTGGGACGTCGCGTAGCGCCTTTGGACTGGACGCGAAGCGTCCTCAACTCGGACGTGCAATGTTCAGTCGTGTGCTGTGGGGTGTGTCGCCTCGTTCCATCCTCTGACGGGACTTGGTCGGTACGTCCCAATCGATCTGGGCCTGAATCTCTTCGACAGGTCTGGCGACGAGAGTCTTGTCGATCTCGTTCTGGATCATTCGAGTGGTTTCCCGCGTCAAGTGCTTCCGCAATAGTCCGAGAAACTTCGGAGACGCGATGAGAATGTAGCCCTTGCAGCGACCTTGTTTGCGCGCCTCGTCGAGTCGGCCTGCCAGCATCGAGGCGAACCGATCCACGGCGTGCTCGCGGAAGCCGCCTTCCGCTCCGACCCTGTGGTGGCCCGCTCGCGAAGCTGCGGAGCCGGGCAGATCGGACGTCAACTCGCTCTCGTGGGCGCGGCCTTCCGGGTTTGCGAACTCCTCGATCTCCCTCAAAGGCGACATCCGATTCTCGCGCTCGAAGAGCCGCGCTCGTCCATTGGCAGCGACTAGAATCCAGGTCCCGGCCATCTCTCCCTCCTGCGACTGTGCACTTCCCACCATCTGGTACGGAAAAGCCGTGCCAACAAACCTGCTGCAGTACTTTCGAGCAGCTGATTCAACGTTCTATCGATGCCACGGCTAGTGGCGCCCGTTCTTCGCAGAAACGAGAAAGGCCGCTATCGTCGACAGCGGCGCGTTCTTGGCTGGAAGCTCTCAGTCGATAGGCCCGTCGAACGCGTAGCCGAAAAGCCTGAGATCCGTCGCCCAGTGCCGGCTCACCTTCTCGATCGTGGAATCGTCGTAGTACGACCGGTAGTCGGCATGGGGCCGCGCGGTCTTGGCAACGGGGAGTACCTTCGACTCGATGCCGATCTTTTTACACAGCCGGTCGTAATCGTCCTGAAGGCGTTCGAAGCGTCC
>JANQHZ010000693.1 GCA_028282445.1 Candidatus Binatia bacterium
TCGAAGCGTCGCCGGCCACGCCGGTCTTGACCTCGGTCGACCGAAGGCCCGCGAGGCAGCGAGCATACTTGCCGGCGGCTTTCTCTTTCGCTGACTGACAACGCGGGTCGGCCGTCGCCTCCGGCGGCGGCTGTACGCTTGCTTCGCCTTCGCTCTTCGCAATGAACGACGATGCGTCGTTCTTCGTAATCGACGTCGAGAAGTTCGCCTCCCAGCATACGTCCTGGTTGCGCACCTGAACCCGAGCCACACCGTCGCTCGGAACGAGCGGAAGCGGCGGCAGGTCGAGACCCGCCCCCGCTCCGCGCACTTGCAGTTTAGCCTTGCCCTCGTAGCCGCCTTTGAGCGACAGCTTGGAAACCCCTCGGTTGGTCGTGTCGCGGTCCTGAAAGCGATAGCCGGCATTGATCGAGCGCCAGCACGCCTTGCCGGCACATTGACCGCCCGGCGGGATCGTCGCTTGGTACAGCTTCTCCATCGTCGCCTCCTGCGCACCGCCCCAGACACAGAGCGATTGGCCGTCGGAAACGAAGGGATTGCCGAACTCGATTACGTCCGTATTGTCGCCGCCGCGCCAGCCGAAGAGGAGCGAGTCCTTGGAGTCGTCGGCGTCGTCCTTGATCTTGAGCAGCGCCTTCTTGGCGGTAACGACCTGCTTGCACACACGGTCGCGGCCGTCGGCGACGCCGCACTCCGAGGTAAACGGGGTCTCACCGGTCACCAAGGGGGCCGGAATGTCGGCGCACCCAGGGCCGGGCGCGGCGCAACGGGTGCGGAAGGTGAGCACGTGGTCGACATTCGTCGCGATCCCGTTGTTGTTCTCGATTCCAGCACCGATCACGACCCGGTATTCGTGGTCGTACTGCAGCGGAGCGGTCGGCTCGAGCCACATGTAGTTGCGGATGTCGCCGTTGTAAGGTGTGCGCAGGGTGAAAGCGACGGAGTTGCTCGCTTCGTCGAGTAGATCGATGAAGGGAGCCGCCTGGGTTCGCGAGATGCCGTAGCCAAACAGGATCCCGATACGGAAATGGGCGGCGCCGCCGCTGGAATCGATCGGGAACGCGTTCTCCCACTGGGACGGGACAAATGCGACCACCGCATCCTGATCGAAGTCGTCGTTGAACTGCAGCCGTTCCCACACCACTCGCCAGTGCCGCTGCACGAGGTCGGCGAGATGTGGCAGCGAGCCGGGAGCCAGCTCGTTGTAGACGTGCGTGCCGAGCCAAGGATAGTGCTGCCAGGCGGCGATGTACTGCTGGAGCGCCGTCGCTTGCTGTAGCGCGATCGCCGCTTCCATCGCGGTCGTGCCATCGACCATCGTCGACTCGCTCACGCTGTAGCCGATGCCGTCGAAGAAAACCGTCACCAGGTCCGCATAGGGAGCCCACGCCTGCGTAGCGAGCAGCACGTTCTGATCGATGATGATGAAGTAGTCCGCCTCTTGATCGACCGTACCCGGGTCGCCGTCGACCTCGAAGGCGCGCGCCAAGATCGTGGTGTCGTAGGTCTGGTCCGCGATCCCGTGCGAGGCGACCCCCATCAAGAACGCGACTTCTTGCTGTGCCGCGGCGGAGGAGTAGTCCCCCGAATATTTGTCGCGCAGGTAGGTGATGTAGGCATTGAGAAACGGCGACCAGTGCGCGTTCTCTCCATAGTCGTCGCCGACGGCGTAACCGCCGTCGGGAAACATCGATCCCGACTCGAGGGTGGGAAGGTTGGCGGGATCCTCGAGCAGAGTGCGCAACGCGCCGGCAGGCAGCTTGTCCACTGCCAGATGCGAGATGTGGATGTGCGAGTAGGAGCCGTTGCCGTAGGACGAGCCCGGCGCCAGCCCCACGGCCGAGGCCACGGCCAAGATGGTGAGCAACTTGCGATACATCCCCTGGATTCCCCCTGCGCGCGAGCGCTCCCTTGATACTCACACGTCCCGAATCCGCACAAGGGTGGAGTAAGGGGCGGCCTGCCCATGCCCCTGCCCGTGCCCATGCCCTGTCGTCGCGAAGGCACCCCGCCCCGAGCCCCGCCGCTTCCCTCCCCGGCGTCACCAGATCGGTGGATTCCTATCAATATTAAGCACTTAGGTCCCACCCAGCGGACACGAGAGAGCCCCGAGCCCAGTCGCTTGCGTAATCCAGGCAACCATCCACCCCCAGCGCCGGCTTGCTCCCCAGGCGCAGCCGCGCTAAGTCTCCCCCCTAAGTTAGTGGCCACTACGGAGGGATTCATGACGACCGCGAAGAAGCAGGAAGAGCTGCCCTGGCACCTGCGGGGCAACTGGTCTCCGGTTCAGGACGAGCTGACCGTCACCGACCTCGAGGTCGAAGGAGAGATCCCGCGCGAGCTCAACGGCATCTATATCCGCAACGGCATGAACCCGCGCAGCGGCGTCTCCGATCACTGGTTCTTCGGCAACGGCATGGTGCACGGCGTCGAGCTCGCCGACGGCAAGGCGAGCTACCGCAACCGCTTCGTGAAGACCCCCTACTACGAGAAGGACATGGACATCTTCACCGGTATGGCCGACTCCAAAGCCTCGCCGGCCAACACGCATGTGTTTCGGCACGCCGGCAAGATCCTGACCCTGGAAGAGGCGCACGTCCCGTGGGAAATCGATCGCCGGCTCGAGACCGTCGGCGCGGTCGACTTCGACGGCAAACTGGATCGACCGTTCACCGCGCACCCCCGTGTCTGCCCGGAGACGAACGAGATGTTGGCGTTCGGCTACGCGCCGATGCAGGCACCACACCTCGTCTACTACCGCATCGATGCGCAAGGGCAGCTGGTCCAGATGGAGCCGATCGAGATTCCGCGTCCGGTGATGATGCACGACTGGAACGTGACCCGGAACCACGTCGTCTTCATGGACCTGCCGATCATCTTCGCGCTCGAGGAGGGCGGCTTCGTTTTCAAAGAGGAGTGCGGTGCCCGCCTCGGGGTCATGCCGCGCAACGGCAACAATGGCGACGTGCGCTGGTTCGACATCGATCCGTGTTACGTCTTCCACCCGCTCAACGCGCACGAAGAAGGCGACAAGATCGTTCTCTACGTATGTCGCCAGCCGCACGCGATGAAGGGCGGGCTGCAAGACGTCGGATCCCTCGAAGACACCACCGCTCGCTTGTGGAAATGGACCATCGACCTCGCCGCGGGATCGGTTCACGAAGAACAGTTCGACGACGCACCCGGCGACTTTCCGCGCGTCGACGACCGCAAAGTCGGCCTCAAGGCTCGCTACGGCTATACCCTCGGTCTCCGCCCCGAGACCGGCTCGCCGTTCTACGATCGCTGGGTCTACAAGTACGATCTCGAAACCGGAAAACGCCGAGTGCACGACCTCGGCGAGAACGTCCACGGCGGTGAGCCGCAGTTTGCGCCACGCTCGCCCGACGCCGGCGAGGACGACGGATTCATCCTGTCGATCGTGCACGACGAAGCCGAGAACCAATCGAGCTTCATCGTCCTCGACGCCCAAAACATCGAAGCCGCCCCGTTGGCAAAGGTAAAGCTACCGCGCCGCGTACCTTATGGGGCGCACGGCAACTGGCTGGCTGACTAACGAAATCGAATTTCGCCGAGCGGGCGACGAGCATCGGCGCTCGACTATCCCCGCCCGCGATCGAAGGGAGCAGAACATCATGCCTGATTTGAGCGGCCAGATCGCCGTCGTCACCGGAGCGAGTCGCGGAGTTGGAAAAGGGATCGCACTCGGGCTCGGCGAGGCCGGCGCCACCGTCATCATCACGGGACGCAGTCTCGAAGACAAAGGCGGCGACCGACCGGGGACCATCCAGGCCACGGCGGAGGAAGTCACCGCGATCGGCGGCAAGGGAGTCGCGATGCGGTGCGACCACAGCAAAGACGACGAGGTCATCGCCCTCTTCGACAACGTCCAGAAGGAGTTCGGCCGCGTCGACATCCTGGTCAACAACGCGTTCACGGCGCCCGACAAGCCGATCTTCGACGGCAAGTTCTGGCAATACCCGCTCGAGCTCTGGGACCAGCTGATGGACGTCGGGTGCCGCGGCCACTACGCCTGCAGCCACACCGT
>JANQHZ010001165.1 GCA_028282445.1 Candidatus Binatia bacterium
GCCGTCGCCGGCGTAGTACAGGATCGAGATGCCCGGCTGTGTGTGCTTCACGCCGTCGGCATCGGCGCCGATCCTCTGTTCGAACATCGTCACGACACGGTGCCCATCGACCGTGGTCCAGCGTTCCGGGAAGGTCCAATCGTCGAGGCCGGCCATGCTCTTGCTGAGAAAGTCGCGGATGTTGTCGACACCTTCGACACGCCCCCATGCGGGATCGATGAACACTGCGTCCTCGGTGAAGTACCTCGCAAGCGCGTCCCACGACAGCTCGCCGGCCTCGATCCGGTCGCGCGTCTGAACGTAGGCCCGGTACGCGGCCATCGCTTCCTCTTCGATCTTCGCCATCTCTGCGTCTCCTAAAGGTTAAGGGCGGGGTGCGTTTTTCGCCCTGCTTTCACAACGGACAGCTAGCGTCGCTTGATGGCGCGATCGACTTCCCGCGCGGCCTCTCGCTCGCGTAGTGCGGACCTTTTGTCGTGTCGTTTTTTCCCCTTCGCCAGCGCGATCTCGACCTTGGCGCGGCCCTTCTTGAAGTAGAGTCGCAGCGGGATCAAGGTCAACCCCCGCTCCTTGATCTTGCCGTCCAGCTTGGCGATCTCGTTCTTGTTGAGGAGTAGCTTGCGTGCCCGGACCGGGTCGTGACCGAACTGCGAGGCCGGGTCGTACGGGCTGATGTGTGCGTTGTACAGCCAGATCTCTCCCTTGTCGAAGCGGGCGAAGCTATCCTTCAGGTTGGCCTTGCCGTTGCGCAGCGACTTCACCTCGCTGCCGACCAACACCAACCCCGCTTCGAATTTCTCGCCGATCTCGTAGTCGTGACGAGCGCGACGATTGACGGCGATGTTCGCTTCGCCCGGCTTCGCAACGGGTTTCTTCTTTCCCTTCTTTGCCACCGCGTCGAAGCTAGCTGGGAAAGAGATCCGAATACAGCTGCGGCCTCACGCGGAAGCTCGCAGCCGGTCGCGCAGTGCCCGGTGATCGGCGCAGGGGAGGGGTACCGGTTCGCAGTGCCCCGGCCTCAAAGCATCGATCCGTCGCGCGCTGGTGCGCAGTCGGCCGGCGTCGAGCTCTCCCGAGCCGAGCGCTTGTGTCACCCGCTGGTAAGCGAGCCGAGTGTTTTCGAACTCGTTGCAGATCAGCAACCAGTCGCAGCCGGCGGCGAGCGACTTCACGGCTGCATCCTCGACCGAGCAAGCGTCGCTGAGCGCGCGCATCTCGAGGTCGTCGCTGACGATCACCCCGGCGTAGCCGAGCTCGTCGCGCAGGAGGCTCTGCAGAATCCGCGGCGACAGGGTCGCCGGCAGATCGGGGTCCAGCCCGGGGTACATGACGTGGGCTGTCATCAACATGGGAATCGCGTCGGCGATGGCAGCGCGAAACGGCACGAGCTCGACTGCGTCGAGCTCTGCGCGGGACTTTTGTACCGTCGGTAGCTCCAGGTGGGAGTCTCGGTCCGTGTCGCCATGGCCGGGAAAGTGCTTTCCGCAGGCGACGACGCCGCTTTGGCGCATGCCCTCGACAAAGGCCGCCCCGAGCATGGCGACCTCTTGCGGGTCGGTGCTGAAGGCTCGATCTCCAATGATTGGATTCGCGGGGTTGGAGTCGACGTCGAGTACCGGCGCGAAGTCGATATCGATTCCAGCGGCGGCCAGCTCGCTGCCCATGGCGCGACCGAGGCTCTTTGCGGCGGCTGTGTCGGTGACGTTGCGCGCCGGGGGGAAATCGGTGAACGGCTCTCCGACGCGTACGACCTTGCCGCCTTCGTGGTCGATCGATACCAGCGGCCTCGAGGGCAGGGCGTGCAACTCGGCGGTCAGGGCCCGCAATTGCTCCAACGATTCGAAGTTGCGGCGGAAGAGGATGACGCCGGACGGACGGATTCGCTCCAGCTCTCGCTGTGTCTCCGCGTCCAGTCGCAGTCCGGGGATTCCGGTCGTGAGAACCGCTCCCGCAAGCTCGCCGTGATCGGACATCGTACGTGTATAGCCGATGTGTCGTGGGCGTTCGAGATCGACGATGCCGTGGTCGTACTCGCTGCGGACGCCGTTCCGGCGTCGAGACGCTGGACACCTCCGGAGCATGCGTGGTAGCAGGTGCGCCTCTCGTCGGTGGGGTCGCGCTCGCGACCGTCGGATTCGGAGGGGAACCGGGATTTGCTTGAGAAGCGGTACATCGTGGTCGAAGGTCCGATCGGCGCCGGCAAGACGACTCTGGCGAATATCCTGGCGGACGAGCGCGAGGCGCGCCTGGTGCTCGAAAAAGTCGAGGAGAATCCGTTTTTGGGGCGCTCTTACGAAGACCCCGAGAAGTACCGATTTCAGGCCCAGCTCTACTTTTTGCTGACCCGCTACCGGCAACAGCAGGAGCTTGCTCAGGCCGACCTGTTCCGCCAAAATCTGGTGTGTGATTACCTATTTGCGAAGGATCACCTCTTCGCCCAGACGAATCTCGACGCGGACGAATTCGCCCTCTACAGGCAGCTCTTCAAGCTGCTCGACGCGCGCCTTCCGAAGCCCGACCTGGTCGTCTACCTTCAAGCCCGTCTTGACGTACTCATGGCGCGTGTGCGAAAGCGGTCAAAGGACTACGAGCGTGGAATCACGCCGGAGTATGTGCGTAGGATAGCGGAGGCATACCGAGAGTTTTTCTTCCATTATGAAGACACGCCCCTGCTGGTCGTGAATTGCTCGGAGATCGACTTTGTCGAGCACGCCGAGGATACCGAAGATCTGCTTCGGGAAATCGATCAGATGGGACAAGGCATTCAGCACTACATACCGCTTGGATCCAGGTGACCCCCTCTTGGGGGCGCCGCTAACGGACCGAGACGGAAGGCAAAAGCCAAACAAGACGGGAGCCTGAGGCTCCAGCAGCGAGCGGCTACTACGAGTCGACTTGCCAAAGCTGGAACGTCGGAATCCACACCCGCGCTGTTTCGTCACAGCCTTCCCAATCGGAGGAGGGCTTTGAATGGAACAGAAGAAGGTAACTGTCCCGGGTTTGACGCGGTCCAAATCGGCCGATGAACCGATCGTTGCCGTAACCGCCTACGATTTCCCTTTCGCGCGAATCGCCGACCAGGCGGGGATCGACTTTCTCCTGGTTGGAGACTCTCTCGGAATGGTGGTGCAGGGGAACGAAACGACCCTGCCGGTTACGATGGAGGAGGTGATTTACCACTCCAGGATGGTGGCGCGCGCTCGGCAGCGGGCGCTGATCGTCGCCGACATGCCCTTCGGCTCGTATCAAACGGACCCGCACGACGCTGTCGTGAATGCCGCCCGTTTGATCAAGGAGGGCGCCGCCGAGGCGGTCAAGCTCGAGGGCGGCCAGGCGATGGCGGAAACCATTGAGAGGATCGCCGCGGTCGACATCCCGGTGATGGGACATATCGGTCTGACACCGCAATCGGTCCACCGCATGGGCGGTCACAAGGTGCAGGGGCGGCGGCGCGGTAGCGCGCCAGGGCAACGCGAGCGGGTCCTTGCCGACGCCACCGCGGTCGAGGAAGCCGGCGCGTTTGCCGTCGTTCTCGAGGGGATCCCGATGGACCTCGCGGCCGAGATCACCGATACGCTGACCATCCCGACGATCGGCATCGGGGCGGGCCCGAGCTGCGACGGTCAGATCCTGGTGATGCACGATGTTCTCGGCCTGTGCGAGAGCTTGTCGCCGAAGTTCGCCAAGAAGTACGCCAACCTATGGCAGGACGCGCGGGGAGCACTCGAGTCGTACGCCGGCGAAGTTCGCGGCCGCTCCTTCCCGAGCGTCGAGCACAGTTTCCAGTCGCTCAAGTCGGTTCCGACGGAAGATTCGATCGCCGCCGGAGCCTGAGCTTCGCCCGTGATCACCTTCGACCATCCCGCGGACATGCGGAACTGGTCCGACGACGCTCATCGTCAGGGCAAGCGCGTCGGTCTGGTCCCGACCATGGGATACCTGCACCAAGGTCACCTCAGCTTGGTGGAGATTGCACGCCGCCGGGCCGACCTCACGGTGGCCTCGATCTTCGTCAATCCGATGCAATTCGGTCCGGCCGAGGACCTCGAACGCTACCCGCGCGACGAAGCGGGCGACCGGGCGAAGTTGGAGGCGGCCGGGGTCGACGCCTTGTACATGCCCACCGGCGCCAACATGTACGGACCGGGTTACCAAACCACCATCAGTGTGGCCGAGGTGACCTCGGGCTTGTGTGGCGAAGCCCGGCCGATTCACTTCCAGGGGGTTTCGACGGTGGTGGCGAAGCTATTCAACGCCGTTCGCCCCGATGTCGCCGTCTTCGGCGAGAAAGACTACCAACAGCTCGCGACCATCCGCCGTATGGTGCGCGATCTCGACTGGGGCATCGAGATCGTCGGCGGCCCGATCGTTCGCGAGCCCGACGGGCTGGCGATGAGCTCGCGCAACGTTTACTTGTCGCCGGCCGAACGCGAGGCGGCACTTGCGCTCTCTCGTTCCCTGGAGCAGGCGCGCTGCGCTTGCCGATCCGGCGAGGTCGATTCCGATGTGATCGTCGAGCGCGTTCGGTCGGTGGTGGCGACCGAGCCTCTAGTCCAACTCGAGTACGCGGCTGTGGTGGATGCGGAGTCGATGCAACCAGTGGATCGTGTCGGCGCGAATACCTTGCTCGCATTGGCGGCGCAGGTTGGGACAACCAGACTCATAGACAACACCCTTCTCGCTGCGGCGTGAAGGCTCTTACGGAGGAGCAAGAACATGGCTACTCGGAAAATGCTTCGCAGCAAGATTCACCGTGCGACCGTCACCGGCGCCGATCTTCACTACGAAGGTAGCGTCACGATCGACTCCGAGCTGATGGAGCAGGGCGATATCATCGTCAATCAGGAGGTCGAGATTTGGAACGTGACCAACGGTGAACGCTTCCGTACCTACGTCCTGGAAGGGCAGCCGGGGTCGGGCGTCGTGTGCATCAACGGTGCCGCCGCTCACAAGGTCACGCGCGGCGATCTGGTCATCATCGCGACCTTCGGCTGGATGGAAGAGGAAGAAGCGCGCGACTACGAGCCCAAGTTGGTGTTTGTCGACGAGCGCAATCGCCCAAAGGAGTTGCGCGCCGAGATCGGCGGCCAGGCCGACCTCGAGCAAGTCACCTGGCAGTAGCGCGCCGTTTTCAATGCCGGCTTCGCGACGCGAGCTCGCGGAGCCGGCGTTCCCATCTAGCGGGCAGGTTTTTTCCTGGCGCGCTTCTTGGTGCCACCCGGCATCGCTGCGGGTGCGGTCTTGAGTAGCTTGGCGAGCGAACGCTTGTACGGCGGTTTGGCGATGCCCCGGTCGGTGATGATCGCTGCGATCAACTGATTCGGCGTCACATCGAACGCGGGGTTCGCTACCTTGACGCCTTGCGGGGTCACTTGTTCGCCGACGACGTGGGTGACCTCGCGCGCCGGCCGCTCTTCGATCGGGATGTCCTCGCCGGTTGGGCTGTTCGGATCGACCGTCGAGACCGGCGCCGCGACGTAGAACGGAACCTTGTGTCGAGCGGCGAGGACGGCGACCGTGTAGGTTCCGATCTTGTTTGCTGCGTCGCCGTTGGCGGCGACGCGGTCGGCGCCGACGACGACGGCGTCGATGTCGCCGTTCTTGAAGAGATGCCCGGCCATGTTGTCGGTGATTACGGTCACCGGAATCTTGTCCTTCTTCAGCTCCCATGCGGTTAGCCGTGCTCCCTGTAAGAAAGGACGGGTCTCGTCCGCGACCACGGTGAGCAGCTTGCCGGACTCGCGAGCGGCCCGAATGACGCCCAGTGCGGTGCCGTAGCCCGCGGTTGCCAGCGCTCCAGCGTTGCAATGGGTCAAGACGGTGCCGCGCTTGGGGAGCAGCGGCGCGCCGAAAGCCCCCATCGCACGGTTGTTGGCGATATCCTCGTCGTGGATCGCCAACGCCTCTTGAAGAAGGATCTCACGAACGACTTCGGGGCCGCGGTCGCGAGCGGATTCGAACGCCCGCTTCATTCGGTCGATCGCCCAGAACAAGTTGACCGCGGTTGGCCGGGTGGCGGCCATGCGCTTGCAAATGCGTTCGAAGCTGCGCGCGAGCTCGCGCGGTTGCGCGGTTTGCATACCGAGCGCGATCCCCATCGCGGCGGTAACGCCGATGGCCGGCGCACCGCGCACGACCATTTCCTTGATGGCGCGCGCGACCTCGCGGTAGTCGCGGTAGACGCGGTAGACTTCCTTTGCTGGCAGCAGCCTCTGGTCGAGCAGGACGACCGCTCCGTTGCGCCATTCGACGGGACGAATCATGGCCGCGGACGATACGATTCGGCACGGTAGCGGTCAACTCGTTGGAGTACCTCTTCCA
>JANQHZ010001166.1 GCA_028282445.1 Candidatus Binatia bacterium
GTAACAGTGGTGGTGGGGGAGGTGTGGTGATGGACGACATTCGAAGGTCGTTCCTGTGGTTGGCCCTTGCGTGGGGGGCAGCGGTCGCGCTGCTCATCGCCGACGTAATGGTGGCGCGGGCACAAACCGAAGCCGGCGAGCCTCGTCAGGCAACCTCTTCGGTCGAGGAGATCGTCGTCACCGCGCAGAAGCGCGCCGAGTCGATACAGGACACGCCCTTATCGGTCAGCGCCATCACCGGCGACCAGCTCGACCAGATCGGCTTCGCCAACGTCAACGATATTCGCACCTTCGTGCCCAACCTCAACATCCGCAACAACGCCGGCGGCAACACCGGCACCACGGTGTCCATCCGCGGAGCGATCACCGGAGACCCGATCATCACCTTCGAACCGGCGGTCGGGATCTACGTCGACGGAGTGTACATCTCGAAAAGCGTCGGCTCGCTCTTCGACGCTCCCGACATGGAGCGGGTAGAAGTACTGCGTGGCCCGCAGGGAACCCTCTACGGTCGCAACACGATCGGCGGCGCAATCAATCTGATCCCTCGCAAGCCTCAAGACGAGCCGGAGGCACGGGTCCGACTCGGCGGTGGGAACTTCGACACGTTCAACAGCATCGTCACCCTCGACTCCGGCAAGTACGACATCGGCGACGGCGAGATGCTCGGTCGCGTCGGCATGCGAGCCAACCTGCAGTACCGGGTCCAAGACGCCATGTACGACAATCGGGTCATCAACGACCTCGGCTTCGGCGACCTTGGAAGCAGCGGCTTCGACGACCTGAATCGATGGGGAGGTCGCATCATCACGCGATGGGAGCCACGTGACTTCATCACGATGGACTACACTTTCGACTACTTTCGCGCGAACGAGCTCCCGACCGCTTTTCAACTGTCCGGAGTCCGCCCCGGTTCACCTGCCGCGGCGTTCTTCCCGGGCATCGAGGACTTCGTCGAGCCAGACCGAACAACGGCAATCGGCAACAACCGAGTCATGACCGAAGCGCCTGCGCCCGGAGAGCCCGCGGTCGGCCAGCTCGACTTGCGCAACGAGCTGATAGCCCGACTTCACAACATCACGGTGGCCGTCGATTTCGAAGACGTACCGCTACTCGGGGACTTTCAGCTCAAGTCCATCTCGGGGTGGAGAAGCATCGACCTGGTCGAAGTCCAGGACCTCGACGGCACCGCGTATCATATCACCGATTTCCAGCTCTACGTTGACCAGAAACAGTTCAGCCAAGAGCTCCAGATCGTCGGCGATGCCGCCGAAGGCATGATCCAGTATGCGGCAGGGGGCTACTACTTCGAAGAACGCGGAGGCGAGGACAACCCACAGGTATTCTTCGGCGGAGATCCGACTGGACTCGCTGCGCGAACTCGGACGTCAATGAACGGTTTCGACAACTGGTCGCTCGCCCCGTACGGGCAGTTCACGATCCGCCCGCCTATCCTCGACGAACGACTCGCCGTCACCGGCGGTGTTCGCTACACCTACGAGAAGAAGCGCGCATCGCGAACCGCCGGCACCGCTCCCGACCCGGCCGAGCAATTCACCAGCCAGTCCAAGAGCTTCAACAACGTCGCGCCAATGGGGAACGTGTCGTTCGACATCACGGACGACGTCCTCGGCTACTATCGCTTCGCTCAGGGATATAAGAGCGGCGGCTTCAACGGTCGCGCACCGTGCCAAACCGCCGGCCCAGGAGTACCTGAATCGATCAGCTGCTCGGGGACTCAACCGGCGCGTTTCGACAACCCGTTCGAGGAAGAGATCCTCACTTCACACGAGTTCGGTTTCAAGACCGAGTGGCTCGATCGCCGCCTAATGGTCAACGCCACGGGCTTCTTCCAGGACATCAAAGACAAGCAGGTGTCCGACTTCCGCGCCGATCCCGACTTCGGAGCGGTTACCTTCGTCTCCAACGCTGATCAGGAAATGTGGGGCGCCGAGGTCGAAGCGACCGCGATCCCGATGGACGATCTCACGATTCGCTTCGCCTACGCACTGCTCAGGCCCGAGTATACCCGTTTCAATCGGCAAGACCCGGACACCGGAGAGATCGTGGACGTCACCGACATCGCAGCGTTCGTGAACTCGCCCGAGCACACGGTGAGCCTGTTCGCCGCATACAACTACCCGACCGACTACGGAGTGCTCACCGTCTCGGCGGACGGCTACTGGCAGGACAGCGAAGACTACCTGATCTTCGACAACGACTTCATCAGCCAGGGCGACTACTTCATTGCCAACGGACGGATTCAGTTCGCCGGGATCGACCTGTTCGACGGCTATCTGGACCTGGGCATTTGGGGACGTAACTTGTTCGACAAAGAGTACCGAGTCTTCGGCATCGACTTCGGCAATCTGGTCGGGATCGCGGGCAACAACTACGGCAAGCGGCGGACCTTCGGCATGGATGTAAC
>JANQHZ010000724.1 GCA_028282445.1 Candidatus Binatia bacterium
ATAAAAGCACTGACCGCCTGGGCAAAAACCGAGGCGGTCCTGCACCCGGATCGGATCTGAGAAATCGTACTCGCTTGCCACCAACGCACCGCCGCTCGGTTCGGTCGAGAAGATGAAGACGTCGATATCTTGCGCACGGACCGCGCTCGAAGCGCAGAGAAGCAAAGATACCGCCGTTGCAGTCAGGATCGACCGCCGGGCCGTCTTTCGATGGACGCCCTCACAGGAGAGTGGCAAGGAGTGAAGCTTCATTCTCATTCACCTTTGTCTTTGAATTTTTGCGTCGTATTGACGGCGGGCGGAGCCGGAAGAGAGATCTCCCAGCAACGACCACCAATGTCGTCGTTGACGATTTGCACCAGCGCCCGTGGCGACTGCACGAGCGGTAGGGGAGGGAGCACCAGCGCTTCGCCGAGCGCTTTGAAGATGATCTTGGCGCGACCGGCTTGCCCCGAACGCAGATTGAGTGTCTTGACGCCGCCCTGGGTTGCCGCCCGGTCACGGAACCGATAGCCCGACCCCGTCTGCTTCCAGCATGGTTTGCCGCTGCAGCTGCCACCGGACGCTACGACCGAGCTCATCACGAGGCCGGGACTTCCGCCATCTTCGGAATAGATGCAGGCGGCGTAGGACGTCGAAATGTCGGGCGCCCCGAAGTCGGCCACGTCGGTGGCCTCTCCCTTGAGCCACCGGATCACCATCTTGCGTCGCCCGCTGCCAAGGTTCTTCATCAGCAGCAACGATCGACCGGGAGTTTCGGAGACCAAGCAGTTCTCACGTGGCAACGCCGGGCATCCGAACTCCACGACCTCCGTCGCAGTCGCCGTAGCGGTTGCCGTTGCCGTGTCGGTCGGCGTTGCCGTCGCGGTGACCAGCAGTGTCGCCGGCGGCGTGGCCGACGCGGTCGCCGTTGCCGTGACGGTGGGCGTAGGCGATGCGGTTGCCGTTGTCGTAGCGGTGGGGGTGGCCCCCGCGGTTGCGGTGTCGGTCGGGGTTGCGGTGGGATCCTCGTCCGCGTTGGTCAAGACGAACGAGTACACCGAAGAGTCGCTGTACCCGGACGCAGATGTCGTCAATCGAAAAGATAGGTTGTAGTCGCCGGTAGTGCCGTCGGGCGCGGATAGCTGATACTCGGGGTGTTCGTGTAGATCGACGGTGCCGATCGTGGCCGATTCGCCGGGCGCGTCGATTACCGTGCTCCCCCATTTGACGGATACCCCGGCATCGAGTGCGACGATCTCGAAGCTGATCGAAGTCCCCGGAGTGACCGCGAACAAGCCCTCGCCGGGATTGTTGCTACTCGGTGAGCGGTATCCGGGGTTGGCGCTCGAGTAGAACCTCATTCCGCCAACCGGGAAGCCGAGTCGATCGCTGACCTCGATCTTGTCGCTGAAGTCGTAGTCGGCCACCAGAGCACCGCCACCCGCTTGCGACGAATAGATGGACAGGTCCTCGTGCTGGCCGGCTGCAGGCTGGATGAACCAGCACAGCAGGATGGCTACAGTCGAGACGAGGTGGCGGTCGACTCGCAACATGATCGTACTCCTTGGTCGCGGCAAGCACGCCGCGCCTCGCCCGGGGGCGAGACGCGGCGTGTCGACGCGGGGTCGGAACCCTATTCGCCTGCCTGACTCATCTTGAGGCAGGGCATCGCCTCTTCGAGATCCTCTTCCGCCGAGCAGTCTTCGTCGTCGGTGCAAGCCATCCCGTTGTTGATACCGCCAATGCAAAGGTCTGTAACACCCTCGTCGCACTCACCACTGAAGTGCTCTTCGAGCATTCCGAGCGAACCGTTGTAGAGTCCGCCGACCAACTCCTGGGTGCGGCAGACCGCCATGCCGAGGTGGTTGTTGATCTGACGCGCCGTGAACGGCTCGGACGAAGCGCTGAGCGGGCCGCACTTCTTGTCGATCTTCGCGATCGCCTTGGTCGTCTTGTCCTCGAGTCGACCGACGACACCCTTGTCGCTGCTGTTCAGGCTGCAGCGCTGGTCGACCTTGTCCTCTTTCCCACCCAGCTCTTCGGCGGCCACTGCGGCATCCATGCACTGGGTCAGGCGCTTGTAGTGGTCCGCGGTCAGCTTGCGGACTTCCTTGCCGATCGTGCTGAGGCACTTGGCGCGGTCCTTCTTCTCCTTGTCGTCCGCCGCGTCCTCGAACTCGGCGTGCGGCAGGTGGCCGTTGCTCAGCGTCAGCTTGTAGATGTCCGACTCGTCGTATCCGGCTCCGTCGGTGTTGGTGACCTTGAACAGGACGTCGCCCTCGGCGAACTCGTCCGGCTCGGCAAGCAACAGCAGCTGGAACTCGGGGTGGTTGTGGATGTCCGGCGAGAGCGTGCTGCACTCGTAGTCTTCGTCGCAGTTGGCGCCGATGTCACCGGCAACGCACTGACCCTGGTCGCACTCCTCGTCGTCGTCGCACGAGTCGCCGACCTTCCCGACCGTGCACAGTCCGGTACCACCGACGTCGCAAACTCCCTCGACCGCTTCGAGGTCGCATTCTCCATCGGAGATCTGACCGATGACCGCGTCATCTCCCGGGTCGTCCAGGATGACGAGCGGGTCGACGCCGTTGTCCATGGTCAGCTGGATGGTCTCGTCGAGCGCGACGACCTCGAGCGAGATCTCGGTGCCGGACGGAAGCTCGTAGACGCCCTCGTCGATCTCATCCTCGGCGCGATCGAAGCCCGGGTCGACGGCAGTGAACAGGCCTTCCGGAGCTCCGCTGTCGGAAACCCGAACCACCGGGCGTTCACCGAAGGGATAGTCGATCAGCAAACTGCCGACGCCGGCCGAATCGCCGCCGACCAGCATGTCGACGTGGCCGTCGTCGTGTCCGTGTTGTGCAAGCGCCAACGACGGCAGCGCGAGCGCTGTAAGGGTCGCCAACATGGCGAGCTTTGTTCGATTGAATTGCATTTCTCCTCCATGCCCCTCTGTGGGGGCGGCTGTTGTTCATGAAGCTTGAATTCGACTGTTGCGGAACAGTAGGCGCACTAGGGGCGGCGCGCGGCCGACGGCTCGGGGTGAAGGACGACGCCCGACGTCATGCGTTTCGTCGGTGGCTATGATCACCATGCCCGTTACGCGGGCGGCTGCGTTCGTCGATGGACACTCTCCGATGGTGAGCGGGGCCAGGCAGCATGCGGCGCAATCCACCGATTGCACCGGGTGACTGGCAGCATGAGCGCGGGTCAGGGGCGCTACGAACCCTGTCAAAAAGACAAGGACGCTCGAGAGAGTACAAACGAGAACCGAACCCGGTTTCATGTGATCGATGTGTAATCGTCGCTCCACTAGCGACGCGCCATCCGTGGAGATGTCGCGCCGGACGCTGTGCCGACACGATTCCCTCGGGGAGTTGCGTGGCGGCAATTCGTCTCGGAACGGATTGCTGCGCGAAATCCCGAAGGACGGAACTCCGTTCCGAGCGTGACTTAGCTGCTCGCGGCAGACTTTGCGGGGCGCGATCGACGATGGTCGCCGAGCGCCACTGCGGGCCGGGTTCCCTGGGGACCCCGCCGTTCCTTACTGCCGAGACAGCGCCGTCTAGACGCGGACGCTCGGCGGTCCGCGGGTGTGGAACTCCGACGCTCGCAGACGCAGGTCTGGCTGCGTGACGGACGGCGACGGGGCCGGTTCGACGGCAGCGAAGTAGACCAGGGCCGGCGCTTCCACCGCAGTCCCTGCGACGTCATTCGACCAGTGGCAGGTGCCGCAGTCGACCGAATCGACTGATCCGTGGTGCTCGGCGGCGTGGGCAGCTCCCAGGACCGGGGCGGCCACCAGGATTGCAGCGATCAGAGCCGCGGCGAATCGCGCCTTCGCGCTGTCGAAATACGCCTGCACAAGTTGAGGGCTAGCGCCCTGCAGTCGCCATGTCAAGGTAATTCTCGTGTCGGTGTAATTCTCGTGTCGGTGTAATTCTCGTGTCGGTTATTGGGAGATCCTGGGCCGGTATCGACGATGCTGGTTCGGGGCATCGCGCGACCGTCCTCGGGCGAGGTAGTGCCAGGGGCTCTCGTGCAGTTTCGCGGCTGACGCCACCGTTATTGACTGCGTAGTGCGAGCGTCGTACAAGCCCAATATGTCTAAGGTGTTGCTGCGTGCGTTCAACGCCTTCTTGGCAGCAGCAGCGGCCGCAGTCTTGGTCGTGCCCACCCTTCACGCGGCGTTCGAACCTTCCGGCGACGCGGTCGATTGCGCTCTTTGCAAGGTGGTGGAAGGCACGCCGATGAGTGCGAGCTCCCAGCCGGGGGCCGTGATCGCGGGTCGCACCACGGTTTATGCTCCGTCGGTCAAATTGGCTGCGGTTGCTACTCCCGCGCGCGCCATCTGGGGTGCGAGAGCTCCGCCTGCGTTCCGGTAGCTGGATTTCTCTGGGCAACCGCCGATTTCGGCATGCCAGCCAGTTCGTGGTTCCGATCGAGGTCGCGATGATCGAGCGTCCTTGATCCGAGCCCCCACGGGTCGTCGCGGCAATAGACCAAGCGCCCTCCGCCGCATGATCCATCCACCAGGAGCATTTCATGATTCGCAAGTTCACTTTTTGTTCGATCCGAACGATTCTCGCACTGGGCAGCATCGCTGCCTTTACCGCCGGCGGATGCGGCGACGACGACGATTCCTCGAGCGGTACCTTTGCCCTGCTCGAGGGGACGGAGGTAATGATGCGGCTCGCCGGCGTGCAGGCGCCGGAGGGCGTTTCTGTCTCGTACAGGTTGGGGGATGATCTGCTGACGGAGGCGGGCGATACCGGAACGATCGGCGTTGCGATCGAGGATCTGCACGTCCACGGAGAATGGAACGTCACAGTCCCCGCCGACATGGATCCGGACGATCTGATGCTCGGCTTCTCGTTCGTGCTGGTCAGCCCCGACGACGGCTATGAGGAGTCGTCGGAGATCATGGCCTACCTCGAGCTCCACCACGATGACGACGACGACCACGGCCATGACGACGACGGGCACGACGACGACGGGCACGACGACGACGGCCATGACGACGATGGACACGACGACGACGGCCATGACGACGACGGCCACGACGACGACGGCCATGACGACGACGGCCATGACGACGACGGCCATGACGATTTAATTATTAAAAGTAAACATTTTTATTTAACAAATCCAATAACAATTTTCTAACCTGCACCCCCTTTTTTTGCCTTTATCTTGGTTACAGCTAGTTCATTTCATAGCCATTTTCTATTATTATTTCATTAT
>JANQHZ010000737.1 GCA_028282445.1 Candidatus Binatia bacterium
CCGTACTTCTTGAGCTTGCGCACCACCGAAGACTGGTCGATTCCGAGTTGCTCGGCCATTTCGTAGGTGGTGCTGCAGCGGTCGGAGGTTTCGGCCAGAATCCGCCGCTCGACCTCCTCCAACCTCGATTTCATCGTACCCTCACCGCTCGGCATGTCGGCCGGCTCGTCACGCCGCTCCAGAGCTTCGCGCTGGACCTCGCGACGGACGTCGTCGACGCCGATCTCGCTGCCGGTACATGTCAGCGAGAGTCGAACGATTTTGTTCTTCAGCTCGCGGACGTTGCCGGGAAAGTCGCAGTTCTCGAGGAACTCGATGGCGTCATCGGAAATCGTGCGTTGCGCGTCGTATTCCCGGTTGGTCGAGTCGAGAAAGCGTTGGATCAACGCCGCGAGGTCCTCGCGGCGATCGCGCAGCGGCGGGATGAACAGCGGAATCGTCTCGAGCCGGTAGAGCAAGTCGGCGCGGAACTCTCCCTTGCGTGTCTGATCGCGCAGCCTGCGGTTGGTTGCCGCAATCACCCGCACATCGAGCCTGCGCGGCTCGGTACTACCGACACGGGTCAAGAACTTGTCGTCGAGGATTTGCAGCAGCTTCGCCTGCGAGCTCTTCGGGAGCTCGCCGATCTCGTCCAGAAAGATGGTGCCGCCGTCGGCCGCCTCGAAGAATCCTTCCTTGCCTTCTGGCGCCGAGCCGGTGAACGCGCCGGATTCGTACCCGAAGAGCTCCGACTCGACCAGCGACTCGGGGATGGCTCCGCAGTTGACCTGCATAAAGGGCTTGTCCCGTCGACGACTCGACCGGTGAATCAAGTTGGCGAGAACCCCTTTACCCACGCCGGTTTCGCCTTCGACGAGTACGGTGAGGTCGTAGTCCGCGATCTGCATCGCCGTCGAAACGACTTCGATCATCGCCGGGCTCTTCACTACGAAGTCTTCCAGTCCGGCGTTGCGCAAGCGTCCTTCGACGTGCGATCGCTCGAGCTCCTCGAGCTCGCGTTCGTCGCGGTCCCGTTCCAGCCGTCGCTTGAGCGAGCTCAGCTGGGTGAAATTGCGTACGTTCAGTATGATGTTGAGTAGCTCGCCGTCGTCGTCGAAATGGGGGTTCGCGGTCACCAGCATCAGCTCGCCCCCCTGCAAGTTGACCAGGGTGGTGGCCGGATAAGAGCCGTTGAGGACCTGCAAGGCGGCCGAGTGGCGCGTCGTACCCGGCTCGGCGCGCATCTCGTCAATCGTACGGCCGACCCAATCCTCGCGCTTGAGGCCGGTGATGTGCTCGAAGGCATCGTTCATCTCGACAAACTGCCCGCCCGGGGAAACCAGGCAGATCCCGTCGTACGACGCGTTCATCACCGCATCGAGCAGCGCCTGCTTGGAGCTCAGCTCCTCCTCGAGACTGCGGGTCGCGGCGTTGTTTTTGGCGCCTTCGGCCATCGGGAAAGTATGGAGCCGGCTCCCCGTTCAAGTCAACGACGCCATCTGGGTTGCGGAATCTCGGGCTACGCCTCCTCGTTGCAGCCCGGGGCGATCAGCAACCCGGAATCGAGCACGACGCCTTGCCCCTGCCTTCCGAGCAGGCGCTCGGCTTCGCGGATGCCGGAGACTACGGCGCCTTCCACCGTGCTTCCGAACTCGTAGGTGGTCGCGTCGCCGGCGAAGAGGAGTCGCTCGCCCACTGGCGCCGCCATCGCTTCGTAGTCGGCGGCCAGCGACGCAACGACGGATTCCGATGCCAGGACGGGGTTGGATGGGTACGAACCGAGGGCAAAGGGGTCGGATTTCCAGCGGGTCACGCGTACATCGGTCGGCGTACGAGCGCGCGTGCCGCCGATCTCGTTGACGATCGCGGCAGCGCGCCCGGCGATGTCTTGATCCGACAGCGAAGCGATGTCGCGGCCGTAGTCGCCGCAATAGAAGGCGACCACCGTGGGGCGGCCGCCGGCATACGGAGTGTAATCGACGATCAGGGGAAACTCGCCCGGCGTCGCCCCGTTGTAGAGGATGTTGCCGGTCCCCGGCGTCTGCCAAAACGGATCCTCGTAGCGCAGCACCACTTTCTCGAGCTCGCCCATGCCGATGCGAGCGATCGCGGCCAGTTTCGCGTCCGGCAGCGCCGGAGCAAACTCAATCGAGCCGGCCTTGAGCACGCCGAGCGGAACCGTCACCACGACGTGCGATCCTGTTTCGGTTCCGTTCGAGGTCTCCACCACCAGCCGACTGCCCGAGTACTCGATCCGCGAGACGACGGTGTTCAACCGGACGTCGACGCCGCGCGCCAAGCTGTCTACCAGGCCGCGGTAGCTGCCGTCCGGGAAGTGGTCGCCGGTGTACGGTTCGTCGTCCTCACCGCCGTCATCGTCGTCGGCGAAGCTCGCCAACGAGATCTGCCGCGCCGACTGCGCGGCGCCAAGCTCGATGTCGGTGAGAATCGCGAACTCCGCGTTGCGCCGCGCCGGCTCGTCGAGGCTGCTCTGGTCGAGAAATGCCGTTGTCGCTGCGGCCATCGACGCGTCCGGTCCGAGGGTGCGCAAGAGAGACGGAATCGCGTCGTAGAACTCGCTGTTGAGCGTAAGCAGCGCGATGCGCTCCTGCGTCGACAGGTCGCGATTTCTCGCGGAGTCGAATACTCGCGTATCGAAGCCGATGAACTCCGCGGACTGCCAACCGATACCCTCGTGGTTGAGGATGCATGCGGCGGGGTTCCCACGAGTCCCGTGCAACCACATGCCGCCGAGATCGACCGGAACTCCGTCGACATCGGCCGACCAGATGCGGCCGCCGATGCGGTCTCGACCTTCGAGCACGACCGTCTCCCGACCGGCAGTGGTCAGAGCATTGGCGACTGTGAGCCCGGCGGCGCCCGCACCGATCACGATCACCCGATCTGCCGCGTCGCCGTCACCCGAGTCGTCGTCCCCGCATGCGTTGAGCCACACAGACATGGCGACACCGGCGCCGGTCCACCTCAGGAACTGCCTTCGATTGAGCAAACGCCTACCCCTCACGCTCTCTACGCTTGGGGTACTCTAAGTATCGCGAGGCCAACCATGCAACCCGCGCCACACCCGCGCCTCGAACCCAGCTTCCCTCGAGACGCGTCTGACTAGCCGATGTCGTCTAGGTCGACTTCACTCGCCCGCATAGAACTCGACCAACCTGCGCGCAATCTCTTCGCCCTGGTCGTCCTGCAAGAAGTGGCTGGCTTCTGCCAGTCGGTCGTGCGGCTGGCCGGCGGCGCCTGGGATCGAATCGATCAAGTTCTGCTGGGTGGCGCATTGCCCCAGGTTGCCGGGATCGTTGGCCGCCCACAAGGTCAGGAAGGGGCGCTCGAAAGAAGTGAGCCCGGCCCACGCCGCCGCGTTCTGGCCGCCGAGCTGATTGACCAGTGACGGGAAGACGCGCACCCCCGCCATGTAGATGCGGCTCGGGTACGGAGCATCGTAGGCCGCTTCCTCGTCTGCCGGAAGGTCGAACCAGGTGAGCGCCTCCAGGACTTCGGATGGCCGGAAGGATGCCGCCTTCATCGAATAGGTCATCCACCCGGCAAAGTTGTCGACCGCCGGAAACAACAACTCACAGCCGTCGTAGAACGGAAACTGCTGTGCCGGGATCATTCCGAAGATGAAAGGAAGGTCGACCACCTCGTCCGGGTTCTCGACCTCCGGATACGGCTGCAACCCCTCCGGAACCACCGGCAGCGTCCCGTCACCCACCGCGATCGTAGCAAACAGCTCGGGATTCAAACCGGCGAATCGCAATCCGATCAGGCTGCCCCAGTCTTGAACGAATAGGTTGATGTCGCGCAGACCCAACTGCTCGACGAAGCTCTCGAGCCGATCGTGGTGACCCAGGTAGCTGTATGAACGGATGTCGGTCGGCTTGTCCGATCGCCCCATCCCGAGATGGTCCATCGCAATCACCCGGTATCCCGCATCGGCCAGAGCCGGGATCATCCCGCGATACAGGTAAGACCAGGAAGGCTGGCCGTGTAAGAGCAATACAACCGGCCCGTCTCCTGGTCCTTCGTCCACATACGCCTGACGAAGACCGTCGATCTCGACGTACTCGGCCCTGTACGGCCATCCCGGCAGCGAATCGAAACACGAATCGGGCGTGCGCACGAAATCGACGCCGTCGTCGGTGACCATGACCTCCGGCACGGAGTCGCAGGCAATGAAAGCGTCGTCGGCCGAGTCGTCGTCGTCACCGCAGCCGGTGACGACCGATAGAGTGGTCAAGAGAGTCGCCAGAATTCGGGTGCTTGTGCGCATCGTCCTCCCCCTCGCGGTTGTCGATAGCTGCAACACCGTAAGTTTTGGCATGCTACATGTCAACAACCTGCGCTCTTAAGGGTTGCCCTGCCGCATTGCGCGGGACACTTCGAGCAAATTTCTCGTTGACCGCATCCGATGGAGGTGGGAGGGTTCGAAGCAACAAGGGGGATCGGACGATGTTGACAGCGTGCGCTAGTCTGGTGGTGTTGTTGAGCCTCTGGGCGAATCCATCTTTCGGTTTTCTGGTGAACACATACACACCGGGCTACCAGAACATCGGCGACGTCGCGGTCGACGACGCCGGCAACTTCGTCGTCGTGTGGACGAGCGAGGAGCAGGACGGCGACGGCGACGGCGTCTTTGCGCAGCGTTACGATAGCGGCGGTGCGCCCGTTGGGACGGAGTTTCGGGTCAATCCCAACACCGCCGACGATCAGAGATGGCCGCGCGTCAGCAAGGCTCCCAACGGCGGCTTCGTAGTCGTGTGGACGGATCGCGGCGAGCTTCCTCCCGACACCTCGATGGGCGCCATTCGCGCGCAACGCTTCGACAGCTTAGGTGCTCCCACCGGCACCGCATTCGCCGTCAACACGTACACGACGGGGACTCAGTCATGGCCGACAGTCGCGCACGACGGGACCGGCAACTTCATTATCGCATGGACGTCGTCCGCGGGTCAGGATGGCGACGGCGCCGGAGTGTTTGCCCAGCTTTACGACAGTAGCGGCATCGCATCGGGAAGCGAATTCCAGGTCAACACCTACACAACCGGTTCCCAGAGTGCGAACCAGCCACCTGCCATCGCCGCGGCGCCGGACGGCACAATCACCATTGCGTGGTACAGCCAGGCGCAAGATGACGGCGACATCGGCATCGTCGGCGGCGGCGTCTATGCACAACGCTACGACTCGACAGGTAATCCCCTCGGCTCCGAGTTCCAGGTCAACATCAGTACCGCCGGCGGCCAGGGTGGGCACGGCATCGACATGGCCACCGATTCCGCCGGGAATGTGGTCATCGCCTGGAGCGACAACAACGAGGGCCCGTCGTTCCTGGTGCCGGGTGGGAACGTGACCGCGCGTCGCTTCGACAGCCTCGGAGCACCGGTCGGCGATGAGTTCACAGTCAATAAGCGTATCCGGCGCGGACAGTACAATCCGCAGGTCGCTATGGACGGAGCGGGAACCTTCTTGATCACCTACAACAAGAATGGTTTCGGCGGACTACGGGCGCTCGCTCGCAGGTTCGGCTCCGACGGATCGCCGATCGGCGCCGAGTTCAGCATCAGCCCCTCGGTGGACGGCCTCGGGGTCGGCGGCGTCGACGCCAGCCCCGCCGGCCACTTCGTGGCGGGTTGGGGCGGTAGCGATGGCTCCGACAGGGGTGTGTTCGCTCGGCGCTTCGATACGGCCGAGCCGGATTGTCCGGCCACTCCGAGGACATCCTGCCGAGCCGCCGGGCAACGGCTGCTCCTCATGCGGTCGGGGAGCTCGCCGAAGCTCGTCTGGAAATGGCGCCGCGGCGACGCCTTCGACGAGGATCAGCTCGGAAATCCGGAGGCGGGGCTGACGGATTGGGCGTTCTGCATCTACCGCGACGACGGCTCTCCAACGCTGATCTTCGATGCCCGCGTCGACGCGGCCGGGACATGCCCGATCAAGCCTTGCTGGAAATCCGCCAGGTTGGGCGCGCCCTACGCCTATCAGGACAGAACGGGCACGGGTTCGCAGGGAGTTACCAAGATTCGCCTGCGCGCCGGCAACGCCAAGCGAGCGGCCATCCAGCTGAAAGGCGCCGGGCCTTCGCTCAACCTTCCCACGCTCCCGCTCGGCCCATTCGACAACGTGACCGCACAATTCGCCAACGGCAACGGAGAGTGTTGGGAATCAATCCACACCGAGGCCAGCGTCGATTCAAGCAAAACGTTCAAGGCAAAGTAGGACGGTACAGGTCGAGAGCCGCCAGAGCGTCGCTTCGGCAACGACGGATTCAGGCCCCATTCCCAGTTCAACCGCGAGGCGACGGAAGCCGCGGTAAAGCTCCGGCCTACTCTGCCAACCGCTAGGCCAGCCCGCTGCGAACCAGCAGCGCCTGCGGGTCGGGGTCGCGTCCCATGAAGTCCTTGAACAGGATCGCTGGATCCTCGGAGTTGCCCCTGCTCAGGATCTTCGCGCGGAATTCGGCACCGGTCTCGCGACTGGTCACTCCCGATTGCAAGAAGCGAGTGAACGCATCGGCGTCGAGCACTTCCGCCCATTTGTACGAATAGTAGGCGGCGGCGTAGCCGACCGGAGAGGCGAAGAGATGTCCGAAGCGCCGCGCAATGGTGGGCGACTTGGTGCGGGTCGGAATCAGATAGCCTTCGAGAATCCGCTCGCTCAACGCGTCGAGATCGCCCGTCGGATCGGGATTCTTCGCCTCGTGAATGTGGAGCTCCAGGTCCAGCTTGCCGAAGCTGAGCTGCCGCATCATGGCCGACGCCGAGCGATAGTTCCTGGCGGCCCGCATCTTGGCGAACAACTTCTCAGGGATCGGAGCGCCGCTTTCATAGTGGCGCGCAAAGCGATCGAGCGAGGCGCGCTCCCAGCAGAAATTCTCCATGAACTGCGACGGAAGCTCGACGAAGTCCCACGCAACGTGGACACCATTGAGCGACTTGACCTCGACCTCGCCGAGCAGGTGGTGCAGCAGATGGCCGAACTCGTGGAAGATGGTCTCGACCTCGCTGTGCTTGAGCAGCGCCGGGGCATCGCCGACCGGCGGCGTGAGGTTGCCGCAAACCAACCCTAGGTGGGGAGCGCGGGAACCGTCGGCGCGCCGCTCGCCGGTACAGAGGTCGTGCATCCACGCGCCGCTGCGCTTCGCCTCGCGCGGGAACCAGTCTGCATAAAACGAGCCGAGGTGGGCGCCGCTGTCGCGGTCTCGGATCTCGTAGAAATTGACCGATTCGTGCCAGACCTCCGGCTTCTCCGCCGGTTGGCAAATGTCGAGGCCAAATACCTCGGAGACGAGATCGAACATCCCCGCAATCACCCCGTCGATCGGAAAGTACGGGCGCAGCTCTTCATCGTCGAAGTCGTACTCTTCCTTGCGGCGCTTCTCGCTCCAGTACGCGACCTCCCACGGCTCGAGCGATCCGACCTCGCCGCCGCCCTTCCCCGCCTTGTAGGTCTCGAGCTCGGCGTTCTCCCGATCGAAGAAAGGTTTGGTGCGAGCGTACAAGTCGTCGACGAAGCTCAGCGCGGTCGCGCCGTTCTTGGCCATCCGACGGGCCAGGATGTGGTCGGCGAAGTCCGCCTTGCCGAGGATTTCCGCCTTCTCCTGGCGCAGGCGGACGATCTCCCAAACCAGCGCGGTATTGTCGTGGTCGCCGCCGCGTCCGACGCTTGACGAGCCCTCCCACACTTCCCGGCGGAGCTCGTCGTCGTGTACGTGCTCGAGAACCGGGACGAAGGACGGGGCCTGCAGGGTGAATCGCCAAATCGGGGCGTCGCCGCTCGCCAAGCCCTTGGCGGCGGCGTTCTCCTGCGCCGCCACCTTGGCCGACGACGGCAAGCCCGACAGTCTCGACTCGTCGTCGACCAAGAGCTCCCAGGCGTTGGTCGAGTCGAGAACGTTCTCGGAAAACTTCTGCGCCGCGGCGGCGAGCTCCGCCTCCACCTCCATCAGGCGGGCTTTCCGGTCGTCGGCGAGATCCGCACCGCTATTGCGAAAGTCGGCGAGCGTCTCCTCGAGGAATCGCTTGCGCGCACCGCGCAGGCGTATCGCGTCGTCGGTCTCGCTGTACGCCTTGATGCGGCTCCACAGGCCCGCGTTGAGCGGCACCCGAGAGAAGAATTCGGAAACCTTGGGGAG
>JANQHZ010000738.1 GCA_028282445.1 Candidatus Binatia bacterium
CTCGGACATGACCATCTTCAAGGTGCCTCCGCCGTTGCGGTCGAAGTTGGTTTCGATCTTCAGGCAGGCGCTCAGCCAAACGCACGATAGCAGAACCAGGGCCAGGGATAGGAGTCGCCGCAGCATTCGTTTCGAGGTGAATTCCATCCCTCTACTTGAGTGAAGGTCGCGCGCGATGTCAACCGCCGCCGGCTGTACGTCGTGGATCGCTTCGATTCTGCGTCATCAATCTCGCTGCTCTTGGCTCGTCGCTGCGGATCCTACTCAAGTCCGACAGGACGGGGGGCCAGAATCCGGCGCCCGCCTGGGTAAGGGGGACGGGTCGTTGGCTTGGAACCAAATTGATCCGGGACCGGGCCGCGCGCGCCGCGTTGCACGCCAACCGGATCCACTGCTACGGTTACCGATTGGGACTATGTCGATCCGAGACGCGCATATCCGGGCTGCGAAGGCTCTGCGAGGACTACGATGAACGAGACGAGCAGCGCCGATGGTGTGCTCGATCGACCGTGGATCGACCCGTCCTCGCGATCGCGCCAACGAAGCAACTACGCGTCTCTAATTCTCCAGTTCGCGCTCAAGGACTTCAAGATTCGCTATACCCACTCGGTGCTCGGCTACACCTGGTCGGTGATCAATCCCGTCATCTTCTTCGGGCTCTACTATATCGTTGCGACCAACTTTCTGAAGGTCGAGATTCCGAAGTACCCGGCCTTCCTGTTGCTCAGCGTGGTGATGTGGAACTTCTTTTTCGAAGGGTCGTCACGCGGCGTGGGGTCGCTGCTGGCGCGCGCGGACGTCTTGTCGAAGATGGTGATGCCGCGCGAGGTCGTCGTCTACTCGGCGTTGTTGAGTGCCGGCCTTACCTTCGCGATCAACTTGCTGGTTCTCATGTTGTTGCTGTGGATGACCGGTACCGAGCTGACGATGTCGGCGATTTTCTTCCCGCTGCTACTGGGCAACCTCATCGCCTTGACTCTGGGTGTCTCGCTGCTCCTGTCGCCGATCTACGTGCGATTTCACGATATCGGTTACCTCTGGAACATCGTGCTGCAGGTCGGCTTCTGGATGACCCCCATTCTGTACTCGGAGCTGAACGTGCCGGAGCGCTGGCGTTGGATCGTATGGTGGAATCCGGTCGCCAGGATTCTCGTCGATAGCCGTCGATCATTGGTCTACGGGCTGTTTCCCGGGACCCGGGGGTTCGTGATCACGACATTGTACTCGATCGGAATTCTGCTGTTGGGGATCTTCGTGTTCAAGCGCCTGCAAGCCAAGGTCGCCGACTACCTCTAGGATGGCTACTGTCATCGAGCTGCGAGACGTCTATAAGACGTTTCAGATTCCGCACGAGATTCACACGACCCTGGCCGAGCGCGTCCTCAGCATCTTGCGGCCGACGTCGTACGAGCGGCTCGAAGCGCTGCGCGGCGTCTCGGTCGACATCGAGCAGGGTGAGTTTGTCGGCCTGATCGGCCGCAACGGCTCGGGGAAGTCCACGCTGTTGAAGATCATGGCGGGCCTTCTGGTGCCGGACTCCGGGACGTGCCGGATTCGGGGGCGGATGTGTGAGCTGTTGGAGCTGGGGCTTGGCTTTAACCCGGAGCTGACGGTGCGGGAGAACGTCGCGCTCTATGCGAGCATTCTCGGGTATCCGCGCGCCGATTTGGACGCGCGGATCCACGGCGCGATCGAGTACGCCGACCTCGATCGCTTCAAGGACGTCAAGCTGAAGAGCTTGTCGACCGGGATGCACATCCGACTCGGCTTTGCGACCGCACTCCAGGCGAACTCCGACATCCTGCTGCTCGACGAGATCCTGGCCGTCGGCGATAGCGAGTTCCAGGAAAAGTGCATGGATACGTTTCGCGAGCTGAAGCGCGACAAGAAGACGATTGTCCTGGTCAGTCACGACCTCGCTCAAGTCGAGGGGTTCTGCGATCGGGTGATCCTCTTCAACGAAGGTCACGTCGTCGATTCGGGCAAGCCGGAGCTGATCATATCCGAATACAAGCACCTCGTCATGGATACGCGGCGCGTCAAGACGAAGGTCGGATGACGCGCGGTCCGAAGCGTCGCTTGCGGTAGTCCGCCGCGCCGGAAAGAACCGCGACAAGCGGGCCTGGACCGGCAGCCGACGCGGCGACCAGGGCGAAGGCGAGGTTCAGCGTGAGAATCGAGACGCTACGGATCAGCTGCCGCACCCGCCCGCCCCGTCCATGGTCCTCCATGAGCAGAAAGTGATTGCGGCAGGTGTAGTAGAGACTGTCGTTGCTCTGCCGCCCATGCCGCGAGGCCTCTCTGGCGTGATGGACGCGGGCCTCGGGTACGGCGACGATCGACTCGCCCGCTCGTCGAGCGCGTAGGCACAGGTCGAGGTCCTCGAGGTAAAGGAAGTAGCGCTCATCGAATCCGCCGAGGCGATTGGCGACAGTGCTGTTAACCAGCATGGCGCACCCGGTAACGGCGTCGACCTGGCTTAGATTGTCGAGCTGGCCGCGATCGATCTCGTCGTGGCCGACCAGCTTGAAGCGACCCGATCGCGCGTCGATCGAAACCGCAGCCGAGTCGAGACGGGGCGGCACGGTCGCGTCGCGCAGGATCTTCGGGCCCAAGATCGCGGCATGCGTCCGCCTTGCCGCCGTGACCAGTCGGGTGAGCGATCCCGGTTCGGGTAGCGCGTCATTGTTGAGGAACCACACCAACTCCGCGCCGAGGCGATTGGCGTGTTCGAGTGCCAGGTTGCATCCACCGGCGAACCCGAGATTCCGTTCGGAACGGACGTAGACGATCTCCGGACCTCGATCGAAAGAGCGCTCGGCGAAGTCGGCGCAGCCGTTGTCGACCAGCACGACGGCGAAATCCGGGTAGTCGAGGGCGCCAAGTGCTTCGATGCAGGCTGCGGTGCGGTCCGGCGCTCGCCAGTTGAGTACCGCGACGGCAACCTTCGGCAGTCGCTGGGAATGGTCTACTTGGGTCGGCATCGCTCCTCGGACAAGGCATAGCAGGCTGGAGTTCCCGCCGGAAAGCGAGCCGCGGCTGCGCGTCGGTGATCAAGGCGGAGCTGGCCGACCTTCGCCCTGGAGCCGCACTTCGGCTCAGGTTCTAGCCCGCAAGTCGCATCATCGAGCGGCGCGCGGGCGCTGCCGTTCGCGATTGACTTCCCATTCGATGCGACGTTTACCTCTGCCGATGTCGACCGCTCGTCCCCTCCACTACGCGCGGCGGGTGCTTCCCTGGCTCGTTGCGGTGGCGCTGATGACACTTCTGGTGAAACGAATCGGCGGTGAGGCGATTGCGGACGCGTTCGCTCGTGCCGACGTCCTGTATCTGATTCTAGCGACGCTTGGCTGTACGGCGGTCAACTTTTCCCTCGATGCCTATTCCCTGTCGCGTGCGATCTCTTGGTTCAACGCCCCAATGACTTTCAAACAGTTGGCGCCCGTCAAGGCGTCGGCGTACCTCGTTGGTATCCTGAACTACAATGTCGCTTCCGGCGGGATTGCGTTATGGATCGCCCGAAGGTGTCGTGTTCCGTTTCTGGAAGCGGTGTCGACCATGCTCTTCGTGAACGTCGTCGACGCGTTGTTGCTGATCGGGTTGATGGCAATCGGGATCCCGGTGTTGCGCGAACCGGTCGGTACCGCCGTGCAGACGATTGCCGTAGTTGCCGTTGTCGGGTTCGCGGCACAGTACGCGTTTTGGCTCTACGGGGAGCGAATCGCTCTCGTGTCGCGGCTGTGGGCGTGGCCCATTTTTGCGAGTTTTCGCAAAGCGCGACTCGGCGCCTACGCCAAGCTCGCACTCATGCGCCTCGCCTTCCTGGCGGTGTTCATCGGCAATTACTGGTTCGCGGTACAAGCGTTCCAGCTGGAGATCCCGGCGCGGCAGATCGTAGCGGCAGTGCCGGTCATCTCGTTCGTCGGCGTGGTGCCGGTCACGGTCGCCGGTCTCGGTACGGTTCAGGCGGCGACCATCTACCTGTTTAGCGAATTTGCGCCCGAAGCGGCCCTGTTGGCGCTGAGCCTTGCGGTGACGGCGGTGATGACGGTGTTGCGCGCGCTGCTGGGGCTGCCGTTCTTTGCATCTGTATCGGGCGAGCTGTTGCAGCGGCCGGACGAAGCGGCTGCGGCCGATTGAGGAAGGTCACTCCTCCTCGAGGTGTTTGACGCCATAGCGCGCGGCGTTGCGGATCAGCTCCTCTTCGTCGTCAAGCCGCAGCCTCAATGCCGGTAGTGCGCTCTTGGCTTTGATGGCGGTCAGTAGGGTCGTCGAAGACAGGCGCACCGCTGGAAGATCGTTGGCGAGGCCTTGGATGAGTCGGACGGTGATGGTGTCGGCCTCGATCCGAGCCATTCTCAGGGCGACCTTCGCGTTGTCTCGGACCTGTGGGTTCGGATCATAGAGCAGCAGGTTTTCGATCTCGGGGACGGCTTCGCGCGCCCCGAGCAACCCGAGCGCGCTCAGGCTGGCCATGCGAACGCGATGATCGGGATCGGCTAGACCTTCGCGGAGGAATGGTACCGCACGGTGCTCGCTGGCGATCGCGAGCGAAAACGAGGCGGCGGTGCGGACCTCTGGTAGATCGTCGGCCATCTTCGACTTCAGCAACTCGAAGTCCTCTGGGCTGTAGAGTCGGCCGACCGTGAAGGGCACGAAGGTCTGGATGAGCGGGTCTTCGTCGACCGACATCGCCAGCAGCGGCAACAGAGCCGCACGATCACCGAGATCGCTGAGACTGCGCATGACCTCGCCTCGAACGATGGAGTCTTCATGGTCGAGCTGTGCGATCAGTGCCGGAACGGCGCGACGGTCGCGAATCTTGCCGAGCGCCGCCGCTGCGGCGACCTGGGTCGCTTGCGTACCGGTTGCCAAGATTTCCTCCAGCACCGGAATCGCGCCGCGGTCGCGAAGGCGCCCGAGCCCCTTCGCCGCCTCCACGACGACGCCCTCGCTGGAGTCCCGTAGGCTCTGCCGCAGTGCCGTATGGTCGTCGGCGTTGCCGACACGTCCCAGTGCGTTGGCGGCCGCCGCGCGCACCGACGGCTGTCGGTCTCGCAGGCGGTCGCGCAGAAGCGCATGAGGTCTTCCGTCGACCGGTTGACGAAGGGCGGCAAGAGTCCGGCACGCTTGAGCGCGTACGTTCTCGTCGGGATCGAGAGTCGCTTCCGCGATCGCGGCTACCGCCCGCGAGTCGGCGAGGGTCGCCAGTGACGACGCGGCCGAGATCCTCACCCACGGGTTGTCGCTCGACATCATCTCGATCAGTCGGTCGACCGCCTCGGCGTCGCCCCAGCGCGCCAGCACGTCGCCCGTCTTCGCGGCGACCATGGGATCGGGGTCGTCGAGCAGGGGGCGTAGCGCGGGCGGCAGCTCCGGATGTTCCTTGATCACCGCATCTTCGGTGGCGCCGAGCAGGTCGAGAATCTCCAGCCGGTCCTTGCGAGTCGAGCTCGCTGAGAGCGCTTCCTGGAGCTCGACCGGGTCGCTGCGGTACTCGCGGTCCTGGCGCTGCCTCTCCTCGCACCCCGCCGTTGCGACGGCGAACAGGAGAAGGACCGCGGCCCAGCGACGTAATCGGGAGCACATATCCAATAATCAGCTGTGCGGAGGGCCAGGGGGTCTGGCGCGGACCGCGAATTCCTTGCAATTTTGCGAGGGGACGTGGCAACAATGAATGTTCACGCTGCTTCCTAGCCCGAACGACTGGCAAAATCCATGTAGAGCGGTCGCGGACTGCCGAGAAGCTCGGACCCGGGGGAGGTCCGAAAGAACATGCATCGCCCGTTGAACAGCCTATTGAACCGAACT
>JANQHZ010000748.1 GCA_028282445.1 Candidatus Binatia bacterium
GGCCGGCGGGTGGAAACGGCGTCCGGCGACGAGCTCTTGGCCGCGACCCACGATCAAGCGCAGTCGGCCGAGGATCTCGAGCGTTTCGGAGGTTGGGACCTGGTTCACCGAGCCGAATCGATCCTCGGGCACCTCGGAATTGCCGATGCGAAACGCGATGTCGGTCGAATGAGCGGCGGTGAACAGCGCAGGGTGGCTCTGGCGCGCGCGCTGATCGCGCAACCCGATTTGTTGATCCTGGACGAACCGACCAACCATCTCGACGTCGAGACGGTGGCTTGGCTGGAGAATCATCTCATCGAGTCGTTCGAGGGCGCCGTGGTGTTGATCACCCACGATCGTTATCTGCTCGACCGGGTCGCCGAACGCACCGTCGAGATCAACCGCGGCAGGGCGACCTCGTACGACGGAGGCTACGAAACCTACCTGCAGGCACGGGCCGAGCGGGCGGCCCACGAGCAACGCACCGAGAAGAATCGCCAGAATTTCCTGCGACGGGAGCTCGAATGGTTGCGACGCCAGCCCAAGGCGCGGACCGGGAAGTCGAAGTCCCGTATCCAGCGCATCGAGGACGCGGTCGGAACAGGGCCGACGGCGGAGGCGGGCGTCACCCGTATAGCCGCCGAAGTGGCGCGTTCCGGCAAGACGATCCTCGAAGCCGAAGCGCTTCGCATCGAGGTCGGTGGACGTTGTCTGGTGGACAGCCTCGATTTGTATCTGACCGCGGGCGAGCGGATCGGTGTCGTCGGCCCCAACGGTTGCGGCAAGAGTACCTTGTTGCGTTGTCTGACCGGAGAGCGGCAACCGGACGGTGGGCGGATCGTGCGCGGCTCGAATACCCGGATCGCGTACCTCGACCAGGCCAGGGCGACGCTCGACGACGGCGCCACGGTTTTCGAGAATGTGATCGGCGACCTGGCGTCGGTGAGCGTCGGTGGGCGAGAGCTCACGCCGCGCTCCTATCTCGAGAGGTTTCTATTCGACGATGCCGGGCAGCGTTCGGTCGTCGGTCCGCTTTCGGGAGGGGAGAGGGCGCGGGTCGCTCTGGCGAAGTTGTTGGCGGTCCCGGCCAACGTCATGGTTCTCGACGAACCGACCAACGATCTCGACATCGCCACCCTGAACGCGCTGGAGTCCTTCCTTCTCGACTTCGGCGGCAGCAGCCTGATCGTAACCCACGATCGGTACTTTCTCGACCGAATCGCCACTTCGATCCTCGCCTTCGAAGAAAGCGGGGTCGTACGTCGCTTCCACGGCAGCTATTCGAGTTACTTGGAGCAGCGTCGGTCGATCGCAGCGCCGGTGTCGGTCTCGCCCGCGGAAGCCGGCAAACCCAGGCGCCGTAAGGAGGCGGCGGAGAAGTTGTCCTACCGCGAAGAACGCGAGCTCGAGGACCTGCCGGAAGAAATCGAAGAGCTCGAAGGTCGCATCGAGGCGGCCGAGAACGAGCTCGCCGACCCGGCGGTGTACGCCGAACGGGGCGATCAGGTGGCCGGTCTCGTCGCTCGACTCGAGGAGTTCAAACTGGAAGCGGAGAGGCTGATGAGTCGCTGGGAAGAGCTGGAAACCAAGAAGGAACGCGCGGCGCAGCCGCGCCGCTGACATCCGGCCACGGCCCGCCGGTTCGGTGTTGCGCCGGATCGTTCGTACGGAAGTGGTCTGCGAGGGGGATCCGCATGACGGAACTGATGAACGTCGAAAATCTCGCCAACCTGGGCGTCCTGATATTTCTCCAGGTGGTGCTCGGCTTCGACAACTTGCTGTACATTTCGATCGAATCGAAGAAGGCGCCTGCGCAGAGCCAGGCGGCAGTTCGTCGGTGGGGGATTCTCCTCGCCTTGGGGTTCCGCATCGTGCTGCTTTTCGGCGTCGTCGGATTGATCGAACGCTACGACCAGCCGTTCTTCAGCCTCCGTTTCGAGAATGTCGTCGAAGGGGAGTTCAACTTCTCGACGGTCGTCTTTCTCCTCGGCGGCGGCTTCATCATGTACACCGCATTCAAAGAGATCTCTCATATGCTCGCGGTCGAGCATCTCGAAGACAGCGAGGACAAACGCGGCAAGTCGGCGGTCGAAGTGGTCGCGATGATCGTGTTGATGAACCTGATCTTCTCCTTCGACTCGATTCTGTCGGCACTCGCGATCACCAAGGTCTTCCCGGTCTTAGCCATCTCGATCCTGACCGCGAGCTCGTTGATGTTGTTTCTGGTCGAGCGAGTGACCGAGTTCATCGAGCGCAACCGCAAGTACGAAGTGCTCGGCATGTTCATTTTGTTGATCGTCGGCGTCGTGTTGCTCGGCGAGGGCGGACACGAAGCTCACCTGAAGCTCTTCGGATACGCGGTCGAGCCGATGTCGAAGGCGACGTTCTACTTCTCGGTGGCCGTCCTGGTAGTCGTCGACGTCATCCAGAGCGGCTATCAGAGGAAGCTCGCTTTGGTGCGTCGACACGAGCAGGGGGTGCACTGATCTCCGACACTACTCCTGCGCAGGCGACGAGCGCGCGAGCGCTTCTTGATTGCGCGTCTTTCGCAGCAGTCGACTGATCGTGGTGCGCAGGTCGAGGATCGTCACCAGGAGCGGGGGCAGGAAGATCAGCGTGACCATCATTGCAAACAGCAAGCCGAACAGCACGATCGCGCCGAGACCGCGGTAGAGCTCGGTTCCGGCGCCGGGAAGAAACACGAGCGGCGCCAGACCGAACAACGTCGTGATGGTGGACATCAGAACGGGTCGCAGGCGGGCGTCGACCGCCTCGCGCACTGCCGCTTGCGGATCCATTCCGCGTTCGCGCAACCGGAAACGCATCTCGTCGACGATCAGGATCGGGTTGTTGACGACCGTGCCGAGCAGGATCAGGAAACCCATCATCGTGATCATGTCGAAGGGCTGGTGGGGGAAGCCGGAGAGACCCAGCGCCGGCAGGGTGGCTCCAATGCCGTTGAGCACCCAGAGCCCGACGATCCCGCCGGCGATCCCGAGCGGCACTGTCGTCATGATGACCAACGGGTAACCCCAATGCGTGAAAATCGCGACCAACAGCAGGTAGCAGAGCATCAACGAGATCGCGAAGTTGCCTGAGAGAGCCTCGCGGGTGGCGTCGAGCTGGTCGCTCGCGCCGGAAATGTCGAGGGTCACCCCAGGCGGGATCTCGTTCTTGCGCTGCAGCTCGCCGATGACGTCCCGGCGCACCCG
>JANQHZ010000817.1 GCA_028282445.1 Candidatus Binatia bacterium
GCTCACGCAGCTCAGCTGGAGAGAGGCGGGCAACGTCTCCAATCGATCTCCCGGAAGCGACCAGGCTGGCCAGCATCCGTAGATGTGCAACATCCTCACCGGAATAGAGTCTCGACCCGCGCGGTCCTCGTCGAGGGCTGACGACCTGGTACCGTTTCTCCCAAGCCCGCAGGATGTCCGGGGACAGGCCAGTGAGTTGACTGACGGTCCGCAGCGGGAGGTTTGCGTGGGTGGTTGCCTCTGCCATGTGCGAGACAGTAGGCCACCCCGTCGAGAATGTCAAGGATTGTCCAGTCAAAAGGTGGACAAGGGCTGATTTTTCTCGATTGTCGTTTTAATTCAATAAGTTATGGATCGCGTTATCGCACCGCGGAGGCTCTAGCGGCCTCGAATCGTGCTATGGCTGCGAGTCGGCGTTCGCTGTGATCTACGATCGGCGCGGGATATCCCGCCGGTGGATTCGGGCTCTGCCACGGCGAGTGGATATGACGTTTGGACACCGGGGCGAGCTCGGGGACGAAACGGCGGACATAGTCTCCTTCGGGATCGTAGCGTTTACCCTGGGACGTTGGATTGAAGATCCGAAAGTAGGGTTGGGCGTCGGTTCCGGTCGATGCGGCCCATTGCCAGCCGCCGTTGTTCGACGCAGGGTCGCCGTCGACCAGGTGCTGCATGAAGAATTGCTCGCCGCGGCGCCAGTCGATGAGCAGGTCTTTGACCAGAAAGCTGGCGACGATCATCCGCGACCGATTGTGCATCCAGCCGGTCTGGGTCAGTTGGCGCATGGCTGCATCGACGATCGGGTAGCCGGTTTGTCCTGCGCACCAAGCGTCGAATGCGTCGTCGTCGTCGTTCCATTCGATGTGGCTGAACTCGTCGCGGAACGGCCGCGACAACACGTACGGATGAACTGCGAGGAGAGCCTGGTAGAAGTCTCGCCAGATGAGCTCGTCCAGCCATTTTACCGCGCCGGCGGCAAAGCGTTGATCGGCGCGCCGTCTTTGTAGAACCCGATCCACGCAGGTCCGGATCGAGACCGTCCCGAAGCGCAGCGCCGCGGACAGACGGGATGTGCCGTCGAGTGCCGGGAGATCGCGGTGCTCGGCGTAGCGTTCGAGTGGGCCGTCGAGGAATTCTTGCAATCGCTCTGCTGCTGCTCCTTCGCCGGCGACGATGGGGAATCCGCCGCCATCCCATTGAGCGAGACGATCGCTCGTCGACGCCGCCTCGGGCGTCGGCACTCGCTCCGGTAGGCGAGGGCGAGCGGTCGGCGCCTGCGGTTCGCGTTGCCACTTTGAGATCCATGCCTTTTTGTACGGGGTGAAAACGCGGAACGGTGTACCGCTCTGGGTGAGCACTTCTTCGGCTTCGAAGATGGCTCGATCCTTATGGTCCGCGACCTTGGTGCCGGCCTTGGTTACGGCGGTTGCGACCTCGCGATCGCGCCTCCGGGCGTAGGGCGAATAGTCGCGATTGAACGTGAGTCGGTCGGCTTTACTGTTGGCGACCAGTCGCGGCAGGACATCGCGTGGGTCGCCCTCGAGGACGAGCAGCGGACAGCCCGCAGTCTCGAGATCCGTCGCCAGCGAGGCGACGCAGCGGGCAAGATATTGGCGCCGATTCCCGGACGAGTGTTGCGCTGCGACGGCGGGATCCACCACGAAAACGGGGAGCAACTGATCGGCCCTGTCGATTGCTGTGGCAAGTGCCGTGTTGTCCGCCAAACGCAGGTCGTTGCGAAACCAGTGAACGATTCGCATGCCCTATCTCCTGTTCGCTCCGTGCTCGTTCGGCGTACTGCGACATGGGGTGTAACAGCGAAAAAGCACAATTTGCCCGTCGTGTTATCCGGGTGCCGATGGGCCCCGCGTGGCGCATGTCGTGACGGTTGAAACCCGATACCGCCGAGCCCGCGGCAAAGTCGGTACGCCCCTTGCTGTCACTGTGAGGCAACCAAGCCAATCGAACAACCCAGGCCAGTCCAGTCGCAGACGGTTGGACGGGAAGGAAAACCCTCCGATGACAACGAAAACACTGCAAGGTGCGCGTGGATTTACTTTGCTCGAGTTGATGGTGGTGGTGGGGATCATCGCGATCCTGTCGGCGATCGCGATCCCGTTCTACGCGGAGTACCAAACCAGCGCGTTCGACGCCCGTGCCAACTCGGACCTGCGCAACGCCGCTAACGCCGAGGAGGCGTACTTTCTCAACGCCGGAATCTACCTCGCTTGCGTCGACGCGCAATGCGAGGCCCAGCTTCCGAACTTTCGTCGCTCGGCGACGGTGGAGATCGAGATTCTGGTGGACAACTCGGGCAGCCCGAGCTGGGTGGGGGTTGCGAGCTCCGATCGAGGCGCGCGTACCTTCACCTGGGATAGCGCCGGCGGAGGGATGACCAACTAAAGGGCGACGATCCCCGAAGATCTAGAATAGCGCCGCCACGGAGACACGGATAACTCAGGAGTCCCCGCAATGTGGTGGCGGGGCCGTTCGATTCCCGAAGGGCTCAACACGCCGTCCCCCGAAGCCCTCCCGATGATATGCAACACCGTGGGCGGGTTGCGGCTTGCCGTGCAAAGGACGAAGCTGTCGCCCGCGGATGTTCAGCTTTGTCGACCAGATTACCCAGAT
>JANQHZ010000860.1 GCA_028282445.1 Candidatus Binatia bacterium
CGTACTTGACGATGATCCGCACTGCGATAGGTCTTGAGCCCCTGCCTCGACGGAAGGGCCTCGCACGTAACCGCCCGATGAAGACCCGCATTCGCATACACGGCGGCCTCGCCAGCTCAGTCTCGCACGAGGAGCCGCGACAGTGAGCGCAACCGTCGGAATCATCGCGAACCCCGCGTCGGGCCTCGACGTGCGCCGACTCGCCGCCCGGGCGCGGCGCGAGAGCCCTCAGGACAAGCAGAACCAGATCGCGCGCGCTGTGGTCGGAGCCGCGGCTGCCGGGGCTACCCGCTTCGTGCTCGTGCGCGACATCTTCCGGATCTCGCAATCCGCGGTCGAGAACATCAAGGTAGGCGCCGACTTCGATTTTCTCGACATCGGAAAGCTCGACACCAAACCCACCGATACCGAGCGGGCGGTACGAGCGATGCGCGACGCCGGCGCGCGCGCGCTCCTCGTGCTCGGCGGCGACGGCACCAATCGCGTCGTCGCCCGGGCTTGGCCGGATGCGGCGATCGTGCCGATGTCGACCGGGACCAACAACGTCTTCCCGGTGATGCAGGAAGCCACCATCTCCGGCGCGTCGGCCGGCGCAGTCGCCTCCGGAGCCGTACCTGTCGAGCAAGCCGCTCGGCGCGCCAAGATAGTCCACGTCGAGTACGCCGACGAAAGCCGCGACCTCGCAGTCATCGACGCAGTCGCGCTCGCCGACGACGCGCTCGGCAGCTTCATGCCTTTCGAACCCGAAAAACTGCGATGCCTGGTCTTGGCGCGAGCCGAGCCCGCCGCGGTGGGAATGTCGCCGATCGGTGGGCTGCTCGAGCCGAGCGGATTCGACGACGACTTCGGGGTGGAAGTGCGGTGTACGACTCCGGGTGCGCCCGGCTCGACGCCTCTACTCGCCGCGGTGTCGCCGGGGCTCTACCGGCGCGCCCACATCGCCGGCTCCAGCCGGCTTGCCTTCGGCAAGCGAACCACCATCGAAGGCCCGTGCATCCTAGCCTTCGACGGCGACCGATCCCGCGCCCTCGAGGCGGGCGAACGCGCGCAACTCTGGATCGAGAGATCGGGCCCGTGGGTGATCGACGCCGGGCGAACGATGCGCGCCGCCGGCGAGGGCCAGCTGTTCGCGGAACGCCCCTTCTACGACGGTTTCGATCAGGACCCGGGCGGGTCGACCTGCTGTTGAGGCGATCGGTGCAGCGAAAGAGAACCCCGCCGGGGCCGGTGCTTTGCAGGACTCCAATGTCGACGACGAGCCTGCGCCCTAGGAGAACGTGCGTCGCCGCTGGAGCATTGTTGTTGACGATCGCCGGGTGCGCCGGCATCCCCAAGGGAGTCGAAGCGGTTCGCGGCTTCGACCTGGAGCGCTACCTGGGGACTTGGTACGAGATTGCTCGGCTCGACCACCGATTCGAACGCGGCCTCACCGATATTTCAGCAGCCTATCGGCTACGAGACGACGGCAGCATCGAAGTCGTCAACCGCGGATACTCGCCCCAGGAGGAAGAGTGGAAAGAGGCCATCGGCAAGGCCCACCCGGTCGACCGACCGGACGTCGGCCGCCTCAAGGTTTCGTTCTTCGGTCCCTTCTACGGCGGATACAACATCATCGCTCTCGACCACGCCGACTACCGATACTCCATGGTCGCGGGCCCCGACCGCTCCTACTTGTGGATCTTGGCCAGGAGTCCGGATCTGGACCAGGCGATCCTGGACCGATTGGTCGCAAGAGCCCAATCCCTCGGTTTTGCAACAGACGGACTCATCGTCGTCGAGCACGGCGTCCCGCCGCCCGAGCGACCGTTCCGAAATGCACCGGTCACACGGACGAGCGCGCGCCGCGGTGAGTTCCCCGAGCCGCAGGGGCGGCGACGTACGCCGGCCAGCAGTGATCGGATCCGGGCCGCTACGGTAGAACCTCCCACGCCGAAGGCACGCACAGGAACCGAGGCACACTGATCTCCAACTCCATCGCGCCGAAGCGATCGGTCGTGCGGAAGCGCTCGCGCGGGTTGCGCGGCTCGCCGCTGGCGCGACGGATGCGGTGACAAGTCAACGACTCACCCAGGCCGAGAGCCTGCCCGCCGTCCAGTGTGACCGGAGGACACCAATGACCCGGGCGGTCGAGGATGAAGTCGACACCCGAGATCACGTCGTCGCTCAACGTCACTCGAGTCGACTCGAAACGGGGGTTGCGGAGATCTCTCGCACGCAGGCACGAGAAGGCGTCGATACGCGCAGGCGGCGCCGCCAATGCCTGGAGGCCGGATGCGGTCGGCCCGACGATCTCGACCGCTTCTGCCGAGGAGTCGATGCGCGCGAACGTGGCCGAACCGTTCCCGCAATCGAGAACAGCGTACACCTCGTCCGCTGCAGACCGAGTGGCGGCCGAGATCAGCGAAGAACAGGCACCGTTCGGGAAGGTCAGGAAGTCGAAAGCGTCGACCGTGGCGTCGTTCGGGTTGACGTCGATGATCGCGATACTGTTGGCGAGCTTCAGCGTCCCCTCGCCATCGACATAGAGGCCACCAGCGACGCCGGCCGAGGTGACGTCGCCAATGACGACCTCGTCTGCGGTCTCCGGATTGACCACGCCGACATCGGCAGTCGACCCGCGGAACGAGTACAGAGATCCTTGCCCATCGAATGCGAGATCCGTCACCTGTGGAGGAACCAGTCCCCCAGCCAGGGAGCCGGCGGCCGTCGTCGGATCGATGCTCCACAACGAATCGCCGAGCACGGCCAGGAGTTGCCGGCTCACAGGATCGAACGCCAAGGCTCGGCAGTTTCCGTCAGGCAGCTCGCCGACCGACATGAAGCGTCCCGAGTCGGGCGCAATGCGAATCAACTCGCTGCTCGCCCCCGCCCCGACGCAGCCGTAGATAAACGCGCAGTTGTCGCCCACATCCCCGACGCACGGATCGACCGTGTCGCAAGTACCGTCTCCGTCGGTGTCGGTCTCTCCCGGGCCCAAACACGCATCACACGCATTTCCTAACCCATCCCCGTCCGAGTCGAACTGAAACGGGTTGCGGTTGGCCGGACAATTGTCGGAAACGTCATCGACGCCGTCACCGTCGTCGTCGGCGTCGCAAACGTCGCCGGCACCGTCGCCGTCGAGGTCGACCTGATCCGGATTCGCGGCGAGCGGACAGTTGTCGGTGTCGTCCTCGACCCCATCGTTGTCGTCGTCCGGATCACAGGCGTCGCCCAGACCGTCGCGGTCCGAGTCCACCTGCCCCAACGCGGGGAGCACCGCTCTCGCAACGGCCACCGCCGTCGCATCGCTCAAT
>JANQHZ010000206.1 GCA_028282445.1 Candidatus Binatia bacterium
CGAAACGTCGATTGATGAGGCTCACGGAGAGGTGACAGAGTGGTCGATTGTGCACGCCTGGAACGCGTGTGTACCTCACGGTACCGTGGGTTCGAATCCCACCCTCTCCGCTTCCTTCGTTGCGTGGGCCGCAGGTCGGTGGTGCTGCCGAAGGATCCAGGTCGTGAGTTTTCCGCCCCTTGGATCGCGGGCGATGAGCTGTTGCACGCGACCGCCGCAGGGGTTACCAAAGAGAGAGGTGTCGAGGGGCACGAGTGATAGCTAGGTCCCGCGCAAGAGAGCGTCGCGAACTCCGTCAGGTCCGGAAGGAAGCAGCGGTACCGGCATCCTTTCTGTGCCGCGGGGAAGCCTAGCTATCACTGGTGTCCCTTGACCAGATCCTTGTCGCGCGGGCGGCGCCCCACGGCGTGTCGAGGTGGGGCTGGTGGGCGATTTGAGGATTTCGGGGAGTTCTGAATGGCCTATGTGGTGACGGCGCGGAGCTGGCGCCCCCAGGTGTTCGCCGACCTCGTCGGGCAGGAGCACATCTCCCGGACACTGACCAACGCGATCAAGGCCGACCGCGTAGCCCATGCATTTCTCTTCACCGGGCTGCGAGGAGTCGGGAAAACGACCGCCGCGCGCATTCTCGCAAAGGCGCTGAACTGCGAGAAGGGGCCCACTCCGGAACCGTGCAACAAGTGCACGAACTGTAGTGAGATCACCGAGGGGCGGTCGGTCGACGTGCTGGAGATCGACGGAGCCTCGAACACCGGCGTCGACGACGTGCGCGAGATCATTGAGAACGTGCGCTACCAGCCGGCCAAGAGCACCTACAAGATCTACATCATCGACGAGGTGCACATGCTCTCGAACAGCGCCTTCAACGCCCTGTTGAAGACGCTGGAGGAGCCGCCGCCGCATGTGAAGTTCGTCTTCGCCACCACCGACCCTCAGAAGCTCCCCGCCACCGTCCAGTCACGCTGCCAGCGCTACGACTTCCGGCGAATCCCGCTTGGCCTGGTCGTCGAGCGGCTGCGGGCGATCGCCAAGAAACAGAAGCTCAAGATCAGCGATCAGGTGCTGTTTACCTTGGCGCGAGAGGGCGAGGGGAGTATGCGCGACGCACAGTCGCTGCTCGACCAGATCAGCGCCGGAGCCGAAGGCGCGATCAGCGACGAGGATGCCTTGGCGGCTCTCGGCATCGCCGACCGCAGCGTCGTGTACGAGATTGGCGCCGCCATCGTCGATCGCGATCCGACACGTGCGCTCGAAGCTCTCGACGGAGTTCACCGACTGGGTTGCGATATGAGGCGGTTGACGCGCGATCTATTGGAGCACTTCCGGAATCTCACCGTCGCGCACGTAAGTCGCGGCAAGCTGCTTCCCGAGTTGCCCGACGAGGAGATTGAGACGGTGCGGGCGCAGGCCAAGTCGTTTCAGCCGACCGACGCGGACCGATGCTTTCGCCTCTTGCTACAGACCGACGACGAGGTGGCGCGTTCGGCCTACCCGAAGTTGGTGTTGGAGATGTCGGTTCTAAAGTTGGCATCGCTCGAGCCCTTGGTGCCGGTCGATGACCTTTTGCGTAGGATCGAGGCGCTCGGCAGCCAAAGCGGCGCGGCAGCGCGGCCTGCGGTGAGTCGGGCGAAGCAGGCGGCACCGTCGGGCCGGTCAAAGGCCAGCCCGCGCGGCGGCGCGCCCAGCGCCGCCGCCCAGGAAAGCGCCGGAGCGGCCGAAGCGACAGTCGCCATCGGGGCGGAGGGGTGGAACGGTCTACTCGAGTTTGCCGCCGCCAAATCGCCTGCGCTCGGCTCGCACCTGGCGACCTGCACCCGCGCCGAGCTCGGCGATAAGCTGCTGGAGCTCGAGGTTCAGGAAGGATTTCGCGCCAACTACTTGAAGGACCCGGGTCACCTGACATCGATCGAAGCGCTGGCAGGGGAATTTTTTGGACGGCCCATCCGGGTCGTCGTCCGCGAGCTCGCGCGTGCGGAATCGCAGGCGGAGGACAAGGGGCGCGAACCGAGCGCGGCGGAACGCGCCGACGCGGTGATGCAGCATCCCACCGTCAAGGCGGCAATGGATATTCTCGACGGGGAGTTGGCAGAGGTGCGGCAACGAAAGGCGCGCAAGCGAGGAGGTAAACAGTGAGCAAGGGCTTCGGCTTTGGCAACTTGATGGAGCAGGCGCAGCAGCTCCAGGAGAAGCTTGCGCAGGCACAAGAAGACGCTGGGCGGCGAACCGTCGAGGGCAGTGCGGGCGGCGGTATGGTGAAAGCGACGGTCAATGGGCGGCTCGAAGTGCTAGAGCTCCACATCGATCAGAGTATCCTCGAGGGCGGTGACCCGCAGATGATGACCGATCTGGTGATCGCCGCAGTCAATCAGGGGATCCGAGCCGCACAGCAGCAGATGGCGGAGGAGATGGGCAAGCTGACCGGGGGCCTGAAGCTCCCCGGAATGGGCTGAGCGAACGCGCATGGCGGGTGTACCGGTACCGATCGAGCGTGTGATTCAGGAGCTGACCAAGCTTCCGGGGATCGGCGAGAAAACGGCCACGCGCTTGGCCTTCCATCTGACCAGGGCTCAGCGCGGCGACGTCGAGGGCCTCGCCAATGCGCTGCTTTCACTGCGCGAGGAGCTCTACACCTGCTCGGTGTGCTGTGCTCTCGCCGGATCGGACCCCTGCGAGCTGTGCTCGGACCCAAAGCGGACGGACGAGGTCATCTGCGTGGTCGAGGAGGCCGCTGATCTCGCGGCGGTGGAGCGGTCCGGCGGCTTTCGCGGCCGATACCATGTTTTACAGGGGACGCTGTCGCCGCTCGACGGCGTCGGACCCGATGATCTGCGGATTACCGAGCTCGTGCGGCGGATCGGCAACGGCAGCGTCCGTGAGCTGATCGTCGCGACCAACCCCACAGCCGAGGGGGAGGCCACTGCTATGTACGTCGCGCAACTTACCAAGCCGCTCGGAGTGACGGTGAGCCGGATTGCACACGGACTTCCGATGGGCGGTGACGTCGAGTACGCCGATTTGGCGACGCTCGGGAAGGCTCTCGAGGGCCGCCGCGAGATGTGAATCGACGGCTTGATTTTTGGGGGACAAGTGTGGCATTAGCAACTCTGAGGTGGAGGGGTGGATTGACGAGCTCGGTTCCTGAGCCACTAATATGAGGTTCGCAAAACGCGGGCTGGGCAATGATCAACCGATCCTCGCTCGTGGGAAGCGAGACGGGGCGATGCCCTCGGGGACATGCTGAGGGCTTGGGACGGGCGATACGCTTGTGATAATCGAAAATGGCTTGGTCGGTCGGGTGATACGATCTTACCGGGCCCCGACGGTGTTAGAAACTCGAACTGAGGAGGTGTGGGAATGAAAAAGCTAGCCATTGGGCTGGCGTTTGCCGTGTTGGGTGTGGGCGTCCTGGGGACGTTCCAGCCGAGCGCTGCGATCGACGGCGAGCTGTTTGGTGGAGTTGATGCGGGTGTCTCCGTGCCGGTGAACGCCCTGGATCGAGCCGCCGATGAGGGCGGCAACATCGCTCCGTTCATCGGCTATATGCTGTTCCCGCGCACCGACCGGCGAATCAATATCGGCGTCGTCGGCCAGGTCGGCTTCAACGGATTTTCGCGCGACCTGACCACGAATCCGGCCGGGCGTCCCGGTACGATTCGGAACAAGAACAGCTGGATGATGAACTACATGGCCGGGCCGCGGTTGGCTCTGCCGGTGGA
>JANQHZ010000985.1 GCA_028282445.1 Candidatus Binatia bacterium
TCACCGGCACTTGGGCGATCCCTTCGCAGTTCGCGCGACATCTCGGACTGACCGGCGAGCCGATCATTCGTACCGAGCTCGCCTACTTCAAGAACGAACCCCGGCACCAGCAGGAACAACTCGACCCCTTCGTCTACCGCGCCGCCGCCGGCTGCGGCGCCCAAGGGGCGGTGAACGGCTTCATCGTCGAGTTTGAGGACGCGGACAACCTGTGCACCGGCGGCAACAAGCCGGGCGACTCCTGGAACTTCGTTCTCGGTGTCGACACCAATCAGTTCATCCGCTGGCTCAACCCGCGCAACTCGTTCTTCATCACCACCCAGTTCTTCTACAAGCATCTCAACGGCGCATCCCGTCGCGAAACGTTGAATGAGCGCTTCGCCAAGGCCGGGGTCGATGTCGACTTCAACCCGCTGTTCGCGGAGGCGCTCAACATCCCCGAAATCCACGCTGGTGAGGTTCTGCCGGTCCCGCGCTTTCGCCAGCGCTCGGCGTTCACCGAAAACGCAAACACGGCGACCCAACCGGACCTGGTCAAAAGCTCGACCGACCAGTTCTTGCAGACTCTGCTCATCTCGACCCAATACGCCAGCGGCCAGATCATCCCGACCCTGACCGCTGTCTACGACTGGGACGGCGCCATCGGCATCATCCCGCAGATCACGTTCCTACGTGATCCGTTCCGACTGACTTTCAGTTACAGCTACCTGGAAGCAAACGACCTCAAGGGCAACGCCGGCGTCAGCTTGCTGCGCGACCGTGACAACTTCCTGGTTCAGATCGAGTACGTAATCTAGCGACCGCTCGCCGAGAGATTTCGCCGGCCCGACGCTGGCGGGACCTCCTCGCGGAGCATAGCTTGGAGGAAATCAGCAACACGAGAACACCCGCTTTCGACGTTGCCGCGACGCGATCGGGCGGGGGGATCGAACGACAAAGCGGACTGAAAGCCGATCGAACGGAGGTTTCTTCCGTCGGTCGGCTTCGCAGCTTCGGAGAAAAAGGGGAATCGTGACAAAGCCTACTGCTTGGCCGCTCATCGCCCTGCTGTTTTGGGGCTTGGCAAACACCGCATCTGCCGGACAGGTCCCGCATGAGGATATCCGCCAGAACCTGTTCACCACGTGCTCGAGTCCCGACGGACGCCGATGGATCGTCGGCGAGTTGGGACGGATCTACAGCACGACCGACAACGGCCAGACGATCTTCCGCTCCGACGCCGACACCAAAGAAGCGTTTCTCGCCATCGCCTGTGCGCCGGACGGGGCGCTGATGGTCACCGGCCAGCACGGCCTGGTGCTGCGCTCGCGCGACGCCGGCAAGACCTGGCAGAAGGTCGACACCGGCACCGACCGCACTCTACTCGCGATCGCCTACGCCGACGCCAACACCGCGATTGCGGTCGGCGACTTCGGAACGATCGTGCGTACGACCGACGGCGGCAACACCTGGGCGAAAGTCGCGTTCCCGACCGAAGTCGACCTTCCCTACGACATCGCCATGATCATCGAACCCGGCGACGTCCTGCTCTACGGGATCGATTTCGTGTCCCCCACCCAGGGTTGGATCGTCGGTGAGTTCGGCGTCATCATCACGACGCAGGACGGTGGGCAAACCTGGGTATCGCAGAACACCCCGGTCGAAACGACTCTGTTCGGCGTGTCCTTCGCCGACGCCCAGCGCGGCTGGGCGGTCGGCATCGACGAGGTCCTGCTCAATACCGAGGATGGCGGAGCGACTTGGCAGCGGCAGAGCGTTCCGCGCCGTGAGGGTTTCGTGCTCGGCATCTACAATGTCGCCGTCACCGGAAATATCGGCTGGGCCATTGGCGACAACGGCTTGGTGCTGCGTTCGACCAACAGCGGCAGGAGCTGGGAGCGCGTCGAGTTGCCGATCGAATTCGCGGCCAACTGGCTGCGCGGTATCGACCTCAACCCTTCGGGCGAGGGGTTGATCGTCGGCGGCAACGGCATCCTGGTTGCGACCAAGAACGAAGAATTCAAGCGACTCGGCCAGTAGCGTTCGGCGGGACGCCACTTCTCATCTTCATACAATCGAATAGATACAGCACGACGACTCGTGTCGGAGGTTGAACGATGATTCCTCAATCATGGATCGACGCCTATTTGCGCTTTCTTCTCAAGTACAGCGGTACGGTCGCGATTATCGTAACGGCGGTTACGCTCTACTTCATGGCGGCGGTGACCGGGATGCGCCTCCACACCGAGTTCTTCGACTTCTATCCGAAGTTCAGAACGACCTACCACGCGTTCCAAGACTGCCGACATCGCGGCGACTCGAATGCAGCGGCCTGTCTGGGCAATGCGATCGTCAACCCGGGTCCCGACCCGTACATTCAGATCTACAACGACTTCCGCGAGATGTTCGGAAGCGCCAACATGATGTCGGTCATTCTCGAAGTCAAAGACGGCGACATCTACAACCCCGAGACTCTGCAGAAGCTCGACCGCATCACCAAGCACATCACCAACGCCAAGGGCGTCGTTCCCTATCAGATCGCATCGATCGCGCACCCGAAGGTGCGCAGCATTACCACCCGAGCCGGCGCACTCGAGATTCGGGAGCTCTATTACCCAGGAGTCCCGCAAACGCAGGCCGACGCCGAACGCGTTCGCTTCGGAGTGTATTCGACCAAGGGCGTGCGCGGTCTCTACACGTCGATGGACGACACGTCCGCGGTGGTCCACGCCGGTTTCTGGGAAGAAGAGCTCGACTTCAACTTCCTCTACAAGCACATGACCGAGCTGAAGGAAGCCGAGCAGGACGATCGCCACAACGTCTACATCACCGGCTTTCCGTGGCTGTACACATCGGTCCTGCGCTACACCACCCAGGTTCTGTTGGTGTTCCTGGCGACGACGCTGTCGCTCTCGTTCCTCCTCTACGTGTACTTCCGGACCTTCACAGGAGTCTGGGTCCCGATCTTCTCGGCCCTCCTGTCGTGTGTCTGGGGACTTGGAATCGCGGTCCTACTCGGCTTCAACCTCGACCCGCTGGTGTTGGTGATTCCGGTGTTCCTGACGGCCCGAGCGCTCTCGCATTCGGTACAGTCGATGGACCGCTACCACGAGGAGTACTACCACAGCGGCGATAAGAACCAGGCGATCGTCAACTCGTACGGTCACCTGTTCCCACCGGCGATTGCGTCCATCATCACCGATGGGATCGGCCTCCTCGTCGTCGCAGTCGCGCCGATCCCCCTGATTCAAAAGGTCGCGATCTTCGCGAGCTTCTGGGTCGTGTCGATCTTCATCAGCGTGGTGACGCTCCACCCGATCATCCTGAAGTGGATCGACCCGCCGCCACAGGAGCACGCCCAGATCCAGGTCGGCCCGATTCCGATGTCGCGCGGTGGGATGTTCGTCGGCATCAACGTTCTCGTCGTCGCCGCGCTGGCAATGCTCGGCGTCACTCTGCCGGGCCCGGAGATCATGGGTGGCACGATCGACTTCCGAGGCGCCGGTTGGTTCATGCTGTTCTGCCTGCCGACGGTTTGCTGGTTCTGGTACTACTACGCCGAAAAGATCTACCCGGCGATCACCTGGGTCGTCATCCAGGGGAGCGAGGGGTGGCGACGATGGGCGATGGTCGCTCTGACCATCATTCTGTTCGTCGGCGGCGCGTCACAGGCGCGCTACCTGAAGGTCGGCGACATGTCCCCCGGCATGGCCCTGCTCTTCCCGGATCACCCGTACAACGTCGGCTGGGACAAGCTGAACGACAACTTCCTTGGCGCCAGCCAACTGATCGTCATCGCGGACACCAAACGTCCCGACGGGATCAAGGACTCGAAGCCGCTGCAGACGATCGAGGAGTTCACGAACTACATGATCGGCGCCGAAGGGGCGAGCGACGCGGTCACGATCATCGACATCGTCAAGCGACTGGCGCGATTGTACCACGACGGCGACCCGCGTTGGGGACTGATCCCCGACAACCCCAAGGAGATCGGCCAGCTATTCTACGTGTTCACCAACTCGTCGGCGCCCGGTGACCTCAACCGGTTCATGGATCCGTCGGGACGTTACGCCACGGTGTTGACCCTCTTCCGGGGCTACTCGCACAAGATCATCACCGAGTCGATCGAGTACGGGAAGAGGTTTGCCCTCGAGAACGCGACCAACGACGTCGAGTTCAAGTTCGCCGGCGGGCTATTCGGAATCCTCGCGGCGGTCAACGACGCAGTCGAGAGCTCGTACTGGACGAACATCGCGCTCATCTGGATCATCGTCTACATCTGCCTGTACCTCACCTACGGCACGATCGTCGGCTGCCTGATCCTCATGATCCCCGTGGTTCTGTCGCAAATCGTCGCCGAGGCTCTGATGGTGATGATGAAGATCGACCTCAACGTGAATTCGTTGCCGATCGCAGCCGCTGGCGCGGGCGTCGGCGTCGACTACGGCATCTATCACTTCTCGCGAATGGTCGATTCGTACGACGAGATCGGCGATCTCGACGAGGCCGTCGACCACGCCACCGCGACTACGGGCAAGGCGATCATCTTCACCGCGACGACAATGATCGCGGGAACGATCTTCTGGTGGTTCTCCGCTCTCAAGTTCCAGGCAGAGATGGGATTCCTCCTCGCACTGCTG
>JANQHZ010001124.1 GCA_028282445.1 Candidatus Binatia bacterium
CGTGTCGTGACGATGTTCGAACAGAGGATCGGCGCCGATGCCGACGGCGTGAAGCACACACAGCCGGGCATCTCGATCCTGTACTACGCCGGCGACGGCAAGTTCTGCTACGAGCTCGATCTGCTCAACATGACCCACGTCCTGGAAGACATGCGCGCGGCGAATTGGCAGCCGATCGGGGAGTTCATCCTGCCGCCCAAGCAGCCGAATCGCGACTGGTCATTACCCAAGGCCTGGCAACACATCGCCTAGCCGGATCGCAGCGCGCTACAGATAGAGGCGAAGTCGCACGTAGCCTTGGTCGTTGTCCTTGAACTGGCCCAGGCGCGACCGCTCTCGACCGGCGATGTGGAGATACCCGAGTCGGATCTCCACACGGTCGTAGACGCGATAGGTCAGGCGCGGCATCAGCACCGTGTAATCGCTCGAAGCGCCGTAGATCGAGATCAACTGCAGCGTTAGGTCGTCGCGTAGGAAGCGGCGCCGGATGTCTGCGAGCAGCACGGTTTCGTTGTCCTCGATCAACAGCGGTAGGTCGTTGTCGAGCACGTTGGTCTGGGAGAGCTCGAACAATAGATCAACGTCGTAAACGGTCGTATCGACCCCGAGCCCCCATTGGAAGGCATCGCTGCGGGAGAAGGTTTCGCCGAGATCGACCTCCGCCGAAGGTGCCCCGCCCGCAATCTCGATCAACGCCTCGCGCACTGCCTCCAAGACCTCCGGATCGTCCACGAGGCTCAGCAGGTCACGGTTGAACCCCCGCTTCCGGGTAAACGCAGCCTCGGCTCGGAAGCTGAACCGCCCCCAGGTGAAGGCGACATCGCCGCCCCACAGGTCGATTGGATTGAAGACCGGCGAAAGGATCGTCGTTCCGGTCACGGTACCGCCGTCGACCGGCGCATCTCCGCGCGCCTCGAGCTGAAAGAGCGGAGCGGTCTGGATGCCGTGGTAGTAGTAAAAAGCGTAATCGACACCGCGCCAGAACGCGTCGAAGCGCGCCGCGTACGATGCATTGTCGAAGGTGAACGCCGGCGCTCGGGAGTTCTCGGTTTCGAGCGTCAGCGGAATATCGAAAGCACCACCGTTGCCGATCGGTATGGCAAAAGTCTCGGGCGGTGTCGCATTGGGCGGAAACCAACGCTCGCCCTCCCTCCCGAGCCGGAACGGTACGTAGCGCGGGACGATGACGACGCTCAGTCGCCCCTGCTCCGGGAGCCAAGCGCGATTCGGCAGGAAGTAGTTCGCCTCGACCGAAGGCACTCCAATCTTGCGTTCGTCCTCGCCGAGCATGATCGGATCGGCAAATCGCTCGGGGTTGATCACATCGTTGGGCTGAAAGCGGTCGAGCTTGCCCCACGAGTATTTGATCTGTCCGAGACGGAAGACGAAGGAATCGAAATCCATACGCAGGGCGGCCTCTTCGATCTCGACCGCGGGCGACACGCTCTGGAACACGTCGTCGATGTTGTAGAATCCAGCGCGCGTCTCGCGCGTCGCCGGTCCGCCGTTCTGTAGCGATGTGGTGAGCGACAGTGAAACTCGTTCGCCCCACCACGAATCGACGCCCACCTGCAGCCGTTGGAGGTTGAGCTCCGGAGTGGTGTCGCCATCGACGCGAAACACCTGGCGAGTCTCGAGGTACCCGCCGATCTCGACATCGCCGCCGAGGAATTCTCCGCGCCAAGCGGCAGCAGGAGCTGCCGCGCCGCAAAGGAGTAGGCACGTCACCCAGATCCGCGCGCGGCCGCTCGCCCTTCGCCTCACCAGCCCTCCCCCCAATCGGGCACCCCCTCACCGGGCTACGCCGTCGTCATGCAATCAACTATCGTCGTCTTCCGGCGTCGGTGTCGACGTGCGCTCCTCGGTCGCTGTCGCAGGCAACTCGGCCGGAAAGAACAAGTCGTCGCCGCCACAAGCGGCGATCGCGAACGAGACTCCCATGAGAACCATGGTCGCAGCGACAAAGGCGGCAAAGTCGGATCGTGGGTTCGGGGTCGGCATTCGTCGCCCCTGGTCACTCGACAGTCGACCGAGGACCGGCCGATCCGACTAGGCTACCGGAAAGGCTGCCG
>JANQHZ010001140.1 GCA_028282445.1 Candidatus Binatia bacterium
CGTCACTGCGAAACGTGGCGCCGCAACAAGGCCGCCATCGTCTGGGAAGGCGAGCCGGGCGACAGCCGGGTCCTCACCTTCGGCGACCTGCAGCGCGAAGTCTCGAAGGCTGCCAACGTACTCAAGGGCCTAGGAGTCGAGAAGGGCGACCGCGTCGGCGTCTACATGCCGATGATTCCCGAGCTGGCGATCACCATTCTCGCCTGCGCGCGTATCGGTGCCACCCATAGCGTGGTCTTCGGCGGCTTCTCGTCGGACGCGCTGCGCGACCGCATGAACGACGCCGAAGCCAAGGTGGTGGTGACCGCCGACGGCGGACATCGCCGCGGCGGGGTGGTCGACCTGAAGGTCAACGTCGACAAGGCGGTCGAGGAATGCCCGACGGTCAGGTCGGTGCTCGTCGTGCAGCGCACCGGCCAGGACGTGACGATGAAGGAAGGGCGCGACGTGTGGTGGCACGATCGCATGGCCGAAGCGAGCGACGTCGCGCCGGCCGAGCCGCTCGACGCCGAGCATCCGCTGTTCATCCTCTACACCAGCGGCACCACTGGAAAGCCGAAGGGCGTCGTCCACACCACCGGCGGCTACATGGTCCACACCTACGCCACCAGCAAGTGGGTGTTCGACCTCAAGGACGAAGACACCTACTTCTGCACCGCCGACATCGGCTGGGTCACCGGCCACAGCTACCTTGTGTACGGAATCCTCGCCAACGGCGCGACTTCGGTGATGTACGAAGGCGCGCCCAACTACCCGCAGCCCGATCGCCTGTGGCAGATCATCGACAAGTACGGCGTCAGCATCTTTTACACCGCGCCGACTGCGATTCGTTCCTTCGTCAAGTGGGGCAGCGAGTGGCCCCGCAAGTATCGCTTCGACCGACTGCGGCTGCTCGGCACCGTCGGCGAGCCGATCAATCCGGAAGCGTGGATTTGGTACCACAAGGAGATCGGGCACGAGCGCTGTCCGATCGTCGACACCTGGTGGCAGACCGAAACCGGCGGTATCCTGGTGACGCCGTTTCCCGGTGCGACCGCGACCAAGCCCGGCTCCGCGACTCTGCCGATTCCCGGACTGCAGATGGAGGTCGTCAACCACGACGGCGACAAGGTCGGCGCCAACGAAGGCGGCTTCCTGGTCATCCGCAAACCCTGGCCGGGAATGATGCGCACCATCTACAAGGACCCCGAGCGCTTCAAGCAACAGTACTGGAGCCAGGTCGAAGGCTCGTACTTCACCGGCGACGGCGCCCGCCAGGACGAGGACGGCTACTTCTGGATCATGGGCCGCATCGACGACGTGGTGAACGTCTCCGGCCATCGCCTCGGAACCATGGAAGTCGAGAGCGCGCTGGTGTCCCACCCCGCCGTCGCCGAAGCGGCGGTGGTCGGACGTCCCGACGAGATCACCGGCCAGGCCATCGAGGCCTTCGTCTCGCTCGAGGGACAGCACCAAGGCAGCGACGAAGTCGCCGAGGACCTCCGCCAACACGTCGCCAAAGAAATCGGCTCCTTCGCCAAACCGGCCAAAATCCGCTTCGCCGACGCCCTCCCCAAAACCCGCAGCGGCAAAATCATGCGCCGACTACTAAGGGACATCGCCAGCGGCAAGGAAACCGTCGGAGACACCACCACCCTCGAGGACCTCTCGGTCCTGGCCAAACTGAGGGGTGACGAAGAATAGCCGCTGGCTAGGCTAAAGCCTTTCTACGCCTCTGGCGTAGAAAGGCGTCCCAAGCGCCGCTTCGCGGTCCGCGTCCCAAGGCGCCGATGGCGCCGTCCCAAGTGCGTTGCCACGCACGTAGAAGTGACGTGGATTCTATGTCATTTCCCAATTGGCTACTGTGATCAATCGCACGCGAAGCGTGCTTGGGACGAGCGGGCGACGTCCGCTCTTGGGACGGCGACCGAAGGGAGCCTTGGGACGACCTCCGAAGCGCGGAGCGCGAACGGGAGGTCTTGAGGCTGGCACGTGCGTTGCCACGCACGTAGAAGTGACGGCGTTTCTATGGCAACTTCCATCGACTACTGTGATCGATCGCACGCGAAGCGTGCTTGGGACGAGCGGGCGAAGCCCGCTCTTGGGACGGCGACCGAAGGGAGCCTTGGGACGAGATCCAAAGCGCGGAGCGCGAACGGAGGTCTTGAGACTCGCGCCGGGGAAGCAGCATGCTCAAAGTACACGACACATTAAGCGGAAAACTAGAAGTCTTCGAACCCATCAATCCCGGCGCGGTCGGCATGTACGTTTGCGGCGTCACGGTGTACGACCGCTCGCACATCGGGCACGCACGCGCGCTCGTTTGCTTCGATGTCATCTACCGGTATCTCAAGTTCATCGGCTACGATGTGAAGTTCGTCCGCAACCTGACCGACGTCGACGACAAGATCATCAAGCGCGCTGTCGATCGCGGCGTTCCGGCGCAGCAGGTTTCGGAGGAGAACATCGCTGCGTTCAACGAGGACATGGCGGTCCTGCGTTGCCTGCGTCCCGACCTCGAGCCCAAGGCGACTGAGCACATCGACGAGATGATCGAGCTCATCGGCGAGCTGATCGACAAGGACCTGGCCTACGAGGCGCAGGGTGACGTCTACTTCGCGGTCGACAAGCTGCCCGCCTACGGCAAGCTGTCGCACCGCAAGCTCGACGACATGATGGCGGGCGCGCGCATCGAGGTCGACGATCGCAAACGTCATGCGATGGACTTCGCGCTGTGGAAGGCGAGCAAGCCCGACGAGCCGGCGTGGGACAGCCCGTGGGGCAAGGGGCGTCCCGGCTGGCACATCGAGTGCTCGGCGATGAGCAGCAAGTATCTCGGCCAGCCTTTCGACATCCACGGCGGTGGCAACGACCTCGTGTTCCCGCACCACGAAAACGAAATCGCCCAGTCCGAAGGCGCGAAGGGCTGCACGCTTGCGCGCTATTGGCTGCACAACGGCATGGTCAATCTCGGCACCGAAAAGATGTCGAAGTCGGCGGGCAACATGATGACCATCCAGGCTTGTGCCGAGGAGTACGGCGGCGAGGCACTGCGCTACCTCGTCGTCGGCACGCACTACCGCGGCCCGCTCGACTTCTCGGTCGAACGACTCCAGGAACAAAAGAAAGGCCTCGACCGCATCTACGTATGTCTCACGCGCGCCGACGAGGCGCTGTCGCAGAATGCCGCGACCGTCGATGAATCTACCAAGGCCAAGTATGTCGACGACTTCCGCGAGGGTATGGACGAGGACTTTAACACTTCGAGGGCTCTTGCGTCGTTTCACGACGCCCTGCGCGCCATGAACCGCCACCTCGACGCCCACGAATGGTCGCAAGCGGCGGGCTGCCGCGAAGCCCTGCGCGACATCGCGACAGTCCTAGGAGTGGGCGCCCAAGACCCGTGCGAGTATCTCGACTCGCAAAAGCATCAAACCCTATCGGGCTGCGACCTATCGGCCGAAGAAATCGAAGCCCTCATCCAAGAACGAATCGAAGCCCGCAAGTCGAAAAACTTCGCCCGAGCCGACGAAATCCGCGACGATCTGAAAGCGCGCGGCATCATTCTCGAAGACTCGCCGTCCGGGACTACTTGGAAAACCGCATAAACCGCGCGGCGAACGCACCCGTCCGCCGCGCGAGTCTCAAGTTGCGGCCTTGGCCGCAACGTCCCAAACGCGGCTACGCCGCGTGTCCCAAGACCGCCTCCGCGCCATCGCGCTGGGCGGTCGGCCCAAGCGCGCCGTTGGCGCGCGTTTGGTTTGCGGATCGCCTTGGGTCTAGTTGTATAGTATCTTGGCCGAATGGCGAAGCGATTTGAGGGTTTGCGGATTTGGCGCGTGGCGCTGGATCTCTGCGAGGATGTCTATCGCGTCACGGGCCATGGGGCGTTTGCGCGTGACTTCGGTCTGAAGGACCAGATTCGTCGTGCCGCCGTATCGGTGATGTCGAACGTAGCCGAAGGCTACGAAAGGGATGGTGACCGTGAGTTCCGCCAGTTCCTCTTCGTCGCGAAGGGCTCATGCGGCGAGGTCCGAGCCCAACTCCACCTCGCCCGCAAACTAGGCTACGTCGACCAACCGACCTTCGAGGATCTCTACGGCCAGGTCATGAACGCAACCAGAATGCTCGCCGCACTAATCAAAGCCATCGGTGCCTCCGACCACCGCGGCAAAAAGTACCGCTACAGCTGATGACCAAGCGGGCGCGAAAAGCGCCCTTGGGCCGGCGGC
>JANQHZ010001196.1 GCA_028282445.1 Candidatus Binatia bacterium
CCAAATGCTGATACCGTAGAGCGAGACCTTCGCGCTGGCGGTGAAGCTCAGGAACCCGAGAAAGAACAGGGCCCCCATCAAGCCGACCGTGCCCCACCACAAGGCGGTCCAAATCGCGAAAGTCCGGGCCGTGGTCGCAGAGACGGTGCGTTCGACCGACACGGCGGTCGCCGGCGCGTCGGCCACGCCGGCGAGGTCCATAGGTGCTGCTTGCGCGGTGCCGCTCATTGTCTTCCCCCTATCGGGCGTTCATACGGGAAATCGGGGGATTGGTACAAGGGCGGCGCCCGTTCCTGCAGGCGCCGTGTGACTCGCAACATACGCCGATCGGCCTCTGTGTTCCGTGCGTCACCGTAGCGAGTTTCTAGTCGATGAAGCATCAGCCGCGTGCGGACAGGTCCTTGGAAAGCATCTCGGCCGCCTCCAGGCCGGTGTGGAGTGTGCCGTGTGCGCGACGACGACAGCGTGGCGGCGCCGGACTCGTCGGTCAGGCGCGATCGCATTGCGCCGCCGTTGGCCGCTTGCCCGGCGCATTGACCAAAAAGTCGAGTCGAAGCGATGGTTCCCACTCTTCCGCTCCCGACAGCCCGTCCGGCGAGCTTTGTGCGCCAAGACCGGATCGATTTTCACTCTTCAATTCGTTTCGGTGTCGTGGGATAGATGCGGCTACGGAGCTGGCTGAATCGACCTATGACAAGGACTTCCGACGAACCTTTGATCACCGTTGCGGCGGGCTTGGGACGGACAGGCCAAACCCGGCGCGAGTTTTTGCGCCAGGCGACGTCGGGAGCGATTGCGTTGGGTGTCATGGGGCCGTGCGGCCTCGCTTGCAGTGGCGGTGACGACCCATCCGGGGAGTTTGAGGTTCTCGAGCGCGGGCAGGCCGAAACTTTCGATGCATGGTGCGACGTTCTCGCCAACGGTGCCGCGCAGGTGGGAGTGGCCGGCTACCTCGATCGGTATCTCGCGGCGCCGTTCGCCGAGACGCTGCTCTTTGCCCGGCTGCTGCTCAACGCGCCGCTGGACGAATTTTACAAGAGCGCGATCGCGGGCATCGAGAAGGAGAGCCGGGCGCGCTTCGCCAAGGGGTTTACGGCATTGAACGACGAGCAGCGCCGAGAGGTGGTGGACGCGGCGGCGGGATCGTCGGCCGTAGCATGGACCGACCCGGACCCTTCGTTCTTCTATTTCGTTTCTCGAGCCGATGCGGTGGACGTCGTATACGGAACGCAGCGAGGGTTTCTCGATCTCGAAGTGCCCTACCTGCCCCATATTCGGCCCCCGAAGTCGTGGTAGAGGACGACCTCGGTGAGCGACGTCCAGCACACGCACGACGAGGTCGAGGTGGTGATCGTTGGCTCCGGAATTGCCGGCAGCACGATTGCCGCCGAGCTGGCTGCGCTCGGGTTCGGTGTCCTCACCCTCGAAGCCGGCCCCGAGCGCACGGTCGAGGACATGGTCAGCTCGCAGCTTTGGGCTCGTCGGCTCAAGTGGGGTGGCCCCCCGATCCTCGCCGAAGGCGATCTTGCCGGTGCGCTCAACTTCGGCATGGGGTGGGGCACCGGTGGCGCGGGCGCGCATTGGTACGGAAACTGGTACCGCTTCCACGAGGGCGACTTCAAAGAGCGCTCGCAGCTAGGGCGCGGCCTCGACTGGCCGCTCGAGTACGAAACGCTGCGACCTTGGTACGATCGCGCGGACACGTACTTCGGGGCGTCGGGCAACCGCTCGCGAGAGCCCTGGTCGCCGCCGGCCGATCCCTATCCGATGCCACCGCTCGCCGAGCTGCCTCAGTCGACGGCGATCAAAAGGGGATTCGATGCGCTCGGCATCCGTACCGCACCGAACTCGGTCGCGATCAACAGCGAGAGGTACGAAGGTCGGGCGCCGTGTATTCTCGACGGGTGGTGCGATGCGGGGTGCCCAATCGGTGCGCTGGCGAACCCGCTGGTACTGCAGTGGCCGAAGGCGTTGGGCGCCGGCGCCCAGCTGCGGCATGAGTGCTACGTCACCGCGGTGAGAACCGACGCGGGCGGTGGCCGGGCGACGTGCGTCGAGTACCGCGACGCCCGCGGCGAGCTGCACGCGCAACCGGCCGAGATCGTAATCCTCGCTTGTCATACGATTCCCAACGTGCGGCTTCTTCTTCTGTCGGCAAGCTCGGCGCATCCGGGCGGGCTGGCCAACCGAAGCGGCATGCTGGGGCATCATTTCATGTCCCATCCGTCGCTCATCATTTACGGGATTTTCGAGGACGAAACGCGGCCGTACCTCGGTATCACCGGCGGCAACCTTTTCTCGCAAGAAGGTTACGACGACAAACAGCCGACGGCGGAGGCCTTCGGCAGCCGCGCCTGGTTGTGCGGCCAGGCGGCGAAGCCGAACGGCTTGCTCGGGATCGCCGCCTCGAGGCCCGACCTGTACGGTGCGGCCCTCGACCGGTTCCTGCGTGAAGACGCCAAACGCTTCGCGAACATGACGGCGGTTTGCGAGGAGACGTCTGTGGTGGAAAATCGCGTCGAGCTCGACCGCAGTACCACCGATGCGCACGGCCTTCCCGCAGCCAAGGTGATCAACAACATTCCCGGCGAGAACGCCGCGCGGCTCGATCTCGCCCGAGAGGAAGGCCTGCGTATCTTTCGCGCCGCCGGCGGCACCGAGGTCTGGGCCGGGCCGCGTGTCAATATCCACTTGGCCGGGGGGACGCCGATGGGCGATGACCCGGAGCGGTCCGTGACCAACTCCTACGGACAGACGCACGAGGTGGACAACCTGTTCATTGCCGGCGCCAGTCTGTTTCCGACCATCGCCGCGGTGAACCCGACCGGCACCCTGGCCGCTCTCGCCCTGCGGACGGTGGACTATATCCAAGAAAACCGCGGTGCCTTGACGAGGTGAATGGCTTGTCCGCAGTCGGGGGCGATGGCCGTTGATCTGCGGTTTCAGTGTTCCCGCTAGGCGGCCCGCTGCAAGGTGACCATTACCGAGTTGGGCGCTCCGAACTGGTCGAGCTCCGGACTGTCCGGGACATCGAGGGAGATGCCTTTCAGCCGGCGCAGCATCGCTGCGATCGCGATGCGGCCTTCGAGCCGAGCGAGTGGGGCGCCCAGGCATACATGAATCCCGAGCCCGAACGCGAGGTGAGGGTTGGGACTGCGCTCCAGCTCGAACTCGGCTGCTCGATCGAATACGCGCTCGTCTCGATTGGCGGATGCGATCAGCGGTAGGATCAGCTCTCCGGCGGCGATCTTGGCGCCGGCAAGCTCGAGGTCCCGGGTGGCCTTGCGCATCGTCGCCTTGAACGGCGAATGGAAACGCAGGGTTTCCTCCACAAAGCTCGGGATGAGTTGGGGCGCATCCTTCAGTCGCGCGAAGCTCTCGGGCATGTCGTTGAACACGCGCGCGGCGCTGACGATCAGGCTGGTGGTCGTCTCGTTCCCCGCGATCAGGAGTAGCCGGCAGAACATGAGCAGCTCGGCGTCGGTCAGCCGTCCTTCTTCGGTTTCGACGTAGACGAGATCCGACAGAAGGTGCTCGCGCGGCGCCCGGCGCAGGTCGGCGATTCGGTCGAGAAAGTAGGCGCTCATCTCTTCGTTCGCCGCGATCGCCTCTTCGCTCGGCGTGCCGATCAGGATCTCGCCGATGTTGGTGAAGATCGCGTCCGACCAGCGCTTGAACTCAACGAAGTCGCCGTCCTCTACCCCGAGCATGGTCGCGATTACCCCGACCGGAAGCGGCGCCGCCAGCTCGGTCACCAGGTCGCCGTGATCGCTGCTGGTCAGCCCTTCCATGAGCTCCTCGCACCGAGCCGCGATTTGTTCTTCTTGCCGTTCGATCGTTCGCGGCGTGAAAGCTCGGCTCACCAGAGCGCGCAAGCGGTCGTGGGTGGGCGGATCGCTGAACAACATGGAGGGTGGATTGTCGGGGTCGTCGGCGATTCGCTGGGATACTTCGGAAGAGTAGTCGCGATGCGCCTTGAGCACGTGGCGGACGTCGTCGTAGCGCGCGACCAGCCACAGACCGTCGTCGTTGCGGGACACCGGATGCTCGGCGCGCAGCCTTTCATACTCGGCGTAGACCTCTCCGATCGCCGGTTCGGCTGGGGTAGTGTCGGGTGTGTCGTTCTCGGTGCTCATCGTTCTCGCCATGGGCCGCCGCCTCGACTTTTGGGCGGTCGTAGGTTGCTTGCGGCTTGCCTGAGGTCCGTAGCTTGGCACGAGATGGTTTCGAGCGAAACCGGTGACGGTGGTCTGGTTTGATTCCAGTACGTCAAAGATTCGCAGTTCCGCTCCCTGGGGGTGTCGATTAAGGGGCGAGCATTGGAGGGGCACGGGCATGGGCAAGGGCGAGGGCAGGGGAATGCGGGTATGCATCGGTTTCCTGGCAACGCTCGACAGCCACGTGCGTTCGGAAACCCCGCCCGTGCCCTTGCCCGCGCCCGTGCCCGATTGACGAGAAAATCGACAGCCCCTCCCAGGGGGAATGCAGGGGGTGATCTAAAGCGGCGCATCCAACACTCGTTGTGCTCGTAAGCTAATCTCATCATCCCCTCGGAAAGGGGAGAAGGGCCGCCAGTCTCGCTATGCGTGCCGCTTCGAGGTACGGCAATGGAGATGGACGTTGACGAGATGCGCCGGCTGATCCGGGAGTGTCTGGACGCTCCGGGCGAGATTTCCGCACGCGCGCGCGCCGAAAAGCTCGCCCA
>JANQHZ010001155.1 GCA_028282445.1 Candidatus Binatia bacterium
CGTCCTGACCGGTGCCGGCCGCGCGTTCTGCTCCGGCGGCGACGCCGAGTTCTTGAGCGGCGGCGGCGACCGACCTCTGCCCGGATTGTCCGAGGCCGAGCGCTATCTGGAGCGCTACCAGCGCAAGACCCCGGCCGGCCCGTTCGCTGAATTCACCCGCATGATCATCGAAGTCGAGAAGCCGGTGATCGCCGCCATCCACGGCCCTGCCGTCGGCGCCGGGCTCGCCTACGCGCTGGCTTGCGATCGCCGCTTCGCCGACAAAACCACCCGCATGTCGGCCGCGATGGTCCGACTCGGATTCTCTCCGGACTGCGGCATCACCTACTTCCTGCCGCGCGTGACCAGCCTCTCGACGGCTCTGATGATGGTCGAAACCGGGCGCATTCTCGACGCCGAGGAGGCGTTCAAAGAGGGATTGATCGACGAGCTGGTCGACGAGGGCAAGGCGTTCGACGCCGCGATGGAATACGCGGCCAAGCTCGCCAAGGGTCCGAGTGTCGCCATCGATCTGGCCCGTCGCTTCATCCACAAGTCGCTGACCTCGACGCTCGACGAGATTCTGGACTACGAGGCGGTCGCGTCGACCATGTCGGCAGCTACCCGCGACGCGCGCGAGGGAACCCAGTCGTTCATCGAGAAACGCAAGCCGGACTTCAAGGGGTACTGATTTTATCACCACGGAGGCACGGAGACGCAGAGGGGGCTCGATGAAGTTGGAGCAACTCGAATTGCTCGCGACGCTGTCGAAGTGGTGAGGTGCTGAAATGAAGATCAAGCGGGACATGGGGAAAGCGGCCGCGCTGCGGCCGTTGCGGGACGTCGAGAACTGGGACCGCACGGTCGATGTCGTGGTCGTCGGATTGGGCGCCGCCGGATGCTGCGCGGCGATCGAAGCGTCCGAGGCCGGCCTCGAGGTGTTGGCTCTCGAGCGTATGAGCGGCGGCGGCGGAACGTCGGCGCTGTCGACCGGGCAGCTCTATATCGGCGGAGGTACACCGATCCAGAAGGCCTTCGGCTTCGAGGACTCACCGGAGGAGATGTACAAGTATCTGATGGCGAGCTGCGGCCCCGGCGAGGACGAGGCCAAGATCCGCATGTACTGCGAGCACAGCGTCGGCCACTACCACTGGCTGGTCGAGCACGGCGTCCCGTTCAAGGAATCCTACTACGGCGACGGCTCCTACACCCCGACCGACGACTGCCTCAGCTATTCCGGGAGCGAGCAGTCCTACCCTTACCGTGAGATCGCCGTCCCGGCGCCGCGCGGTCACACCGTGCAGCAAGACGGCATCGAGGCCGGCGCCCAGCTCATGCGCAGCCTCGTCGCCGCGGTCGAGCAGACCGCGACCGTGGTGCAGGAAGACAGCTTGGTCCAAACCCTGATCAGCGACGAAGACGGCCGCATCGTCGGCTGTGTCGTCAAGCACGACGGGGAAGAGCAGCTGATTGAAGCACGCAAGGGTGTCGTATTGTGTGCCGGCGGCTTCATCAACAACAAGGAGATGGTGCGTCACTACGCGCCCGAGCTGTGGCGCTGTCGATACCGGGCCGCCAGCGACGGCGACGACGGGCGCGGCATCCGGATGGGGATGGGCGCCGGCGGCGCCGCCGTGCGCATGGAAACCGGCTGCATCGTGCTGCCGTACACGGTGCCGAAGAGCCTGATGAACGGCATCATGGTCGACAAGCGCGGCATGCGCTTCATCAACGAGGACCTGTATCAGACCACCGTCGGCGAGGCCGCCCTACTTCACCAAGAGGGCCACGTCTTCCTGATCTGCGACAATGAGTGTTTCGCCCGCCCGTTCGCGCCGACCGAAATCGCCGCCGTCGAAGAGACTGTCGCCGATCTCGAAAAAGCGCTCGAGATGCCGGAGGGGGTGCTGCAGAGCACGGTCGAGGTTTACAACCGCCACGCCGAGCGCGGCGAGGATCCAATTTTCCACAAGGGCGCGCAGTACCTACAGCCGCTGATCAACCCGCCCTTTGCGGCGCTCGATTACCGCGTCGAGAATTCTCTCTACACCGTATTCACGATGGGTGGGCTACATACGCTTCCCACCGGCCAGGTCGTCAATCCCGACGGCGATCCGATCCCGGGTCTCTACGCCGCCGGACGGACGACCTCCGGCCTGGCTGCTCAGGGCTACAGCAGCGGACTCTCACTCGCCGACGGAACGTTCTTCGGCCGCATGGCCGGTCGCGACCTCGCCGGCAAACCCGTACCGCCGGACTAAGCTTCCAAGCCAACAAGATAAGGACTCACCACAGAGGCGCCGAGAACACAGAGAAAGCACGGACCAAACGAGCATCGTATCTTCATAGGCGACTATCATCGGTCTCGACTTGTAGGGCCGTGGCTGTATCCCTCTCGCCTTTCAGTCTCTGTGTTCTCTGCGCCTCTGTGGTGAGAACAGTCTTTTCTCTAAAGGTGATTCTCGCGAACGTCCGCGGCCCGGAACTCCAGCTTGGGCTGGTGGGGATTCCGGGTAGAACTCCATCCGACGTTTCCACCTGAAACTCTCGACCATCCGCCCGCGATTTGGCATATCGCAGGTATGGCGGAAGCAAAGCTGCATTTGGCTGACGACCGGCACGTCGACCTGCCGATCACACGCGGCACCGAGGACGAAGTCGGCCTCGACATCTCTCGACTGCGCGCCGATACGGGTGCCATCACTCTCGACCCATCGCTCGGCAATACGGGAGCGTGCACCAGCGCCATCACCTACATCGATGGCGAGAAGGGAATCCTCCGTTACCGCGGCTATGCAATCGAGGATCTGGCCGAGAACTCGAACTTTCCCGAAGTCTGCCATCTGCTGATCAGAGGCTCGCTCCCCTCCAAATCCGAACGCGACGACTTCCGTACGCGAATGACCCGCCACACCCTCGTACACGAGGACATGAAGAAGTTCTTCGAAGGCTTCCCGCCGTCCGCGCACCCGATGGCGATCCTGTGCGCAATGGTCTCTTCGCTGTCCGCCTACTACCCGGAAGACGACTCGCCCGAAGAGCTCGATCTCAACATCATCCGCCTGCTCGCCAAGGCGAAGACTCTGGCGGCATTCTCCTTCAAGAAGTCGATCGGACATCCGTTCATTTACCCTCGCAACGACCTCGGCTACGTCGCGAATTTTCTGCGGATGATGTTCGCCGTACCGGCAGAGCCCTACGACATCGATCCGGTAGTGGTCGATGCCCTCAACAAGCTGCTCATCCTGCACGCCGACCACGAGCAGAACTGCAGTACGACGACGGTGCGCACCGTCTGCAGCAGCGGGGCGAACTTGTTCGCCTCGATTTCGGCTGGGATCTGCGCCCTATGGGGTCCGCTTCACGGCGGCGCCAACCAGGCCGTCATCGAAATGCTCGATCGCATCGCCGTCGACCCGGACGGCTGCGAGAAGTACATCAATCTCGCCAAGCAGAAGGATTCGGGATTTCGGCTGATGGGATTCGGCCACCGGGTGTACCGCAACTTCGACCCGAGAGCGCTGATCCTCAAAAAGTCCGCAGACGCGCTTCTCAGCAAGTTGGGAGTCGACGACCCCCTGCTCGCAGTCGCCCAGAAACTCGAGGAAGCCGCTCTCAGCGACGACTACTTCATCGAGCGCAAGCTCTATCCCAACGTCGACTTCTACAGCGGCATCTTGTACCGGGCGATCGGAATCCCCACCGATATGTTCACGGTGATGTTCGCCCTCGGCCGAATGCCGGGGTGGATCGCGCACTGGCTGGAGGAACGCAACAGCCCGGGAGCGCGCATCATCCGCCCGCGACAAATCTACACCGGCGCCACCGCGCGCCCGTGGCTGCCGATCGACAAACGCTAGCAGTCCGTCGCCGGACTGAGGCGGGCGCTCAGGACAAAATCTTGTCGAGATAGGAGCGCGCTCGCTCGTTGTACTCGGCCTCGTCGATGTCGCCCTCCTCGAGCGCCTGCTTGAGCCGCTGCAGCTTGGCATCGACCTCCGCCCGCTCGGCCTCGCTCGAGCTCTTCCACTTTTCGAAAGCGCGCGTCGCGACCTCGTAGGAGAACGTACCGCCGGTAACGATATACACGATGATCCAACCGGCGGCGCTGATCGTCCCGACCGCGCCAAAGGCCGGAGCGCTGAGGATGATCCCTACCGCGGTCGCCCCGGCCAGGAGGGATTTGATGAACACGTTGTCCTGGATCGACGACGGTATGAACTTCGCCACCAGGTCACGGATCTGATCTGGGCCCATGATCGGCATCGTGCTTCCGGATGATACTACCTCAGGGTGCCGGGTGTAACCGCAGATGAACGCAGATAAACGCAGATACCGGTGCGAAACCACCGACCGGGCGACGCAACCTGTCCTCCGAAGCCTTGGCGAAGGAGGATGCGTCGCCCCTACAATCGAACCGAGCACGATGGCCCGATGTAGGGGCGAGGCATGCCTCGCCCGGACGCTTGGTATCGCGCTCGCCTCTCTGCCTACTTGTCCGTCTGTGGCGGGAGAAGGTTACCCGAGAGCTCCCGACTTTTTCAGGGCGGCGATCTTCTCCGCGTCGTAGCCCAGGACTTCGGTGAGGATGGCGTCGCTTTGCTCGCCTACCGTCGGGGCATGGGGCGGTTCGGCAAGCTCGACTCCGTGGCCAAACTTCACCGGATACGGCAGCATCTCGGCGCCGTGCCCCTCGACCGGATAGAGC
>JANQHZ010001174.1 GCA_028282445.1 Candidatus Binatia bacterium
GGTGTCGGAATCCTGGTTGCCACGTACGAATGACACCAGCGTCACGTCGTGGTGTCGCGCCAACGCCTCGATCACGAGTCTCGCGCGGACCTTTGGGCCACTGTCGGTCGGGTGAGGGAGTACCTGGGTAAGGAAGAGGATCTGCATCGAGGAACGATCGGGGCTCAGATCCCCCGAAGAGCGGCGCGGACGGCCGAGAGCTCGGCGACCTCGCGGCCGCGTTTTCCTGCGCTCAGCAAGCGCAGAGCTCCGTGAAGCGTTCGCTTGATCGCCGTCGATGCCAGGATCGTGACTTTCAATGTCGCCGTCGATAGCGGGCCGCGGTGCTTGCGAAAGTACATGACCCGACCGCGATAGAGCGCCGCCTCGCGTTGGGCGCCACCGCTCGATGCTCCGCCGACGTGACGAACGCGTGCCGCCGCAGCGTGCGCGACTTCCCATCCGGCTCGGTCGAGTCGCCGGCACAGATCGACCTCTTCGGCATAGAGGAAGTAAGACTCGTCGAAGCCGCCGACGGCGTCGAAGGCGCTGCGTCGGATAAGCATGCAAGCACCGGAGACGTAGTCGACCGATAGCGTGGCGCCGTCGGTCCGTGGCGCTCGGCTCGGGTACCACGACCCGTAGAGCAGGCGCCCGACGCCACTGAGGATGAGCAACTCTCCGCCGAGAGTGGGGAAGGGTGCGTGCGACGCCTGGAAGGACCCGTCCTGAGCTAGGATCTGTGCCCCGACGATGGCCCGATCGGATCTCTGGTCGATGGCGTCGACCAACTCATCGAGCGTGCCGGGCTCGAGTTGCGCATCACTGTTGAGCAACAAGACGTAAGGCGCTTCGCAGTGGCGAACGCCGCGATTGGCGGCGGCAGCGAAACCGAGGTTTTCCTGGTTGCGCAGCAGCTCCGCGTCGGGAAAGCGTTCCGTCACCATCTCCTGTGTTCCGTCGCGCGACGCATTGTCGACCACCACGACGCGCCCCGGGAGGGCGGTGCCGGCCCCGAGAGACTCCAGACACTGGCGCAGAAGCTCTCGCGTGTTCCAACTCGGAATGACGACGTCGACCGTATTCTTCATCGTCCGTCATCCGGAGGCAGGCGGAAGCTCTCGACCGATAGTCCTGAGACCTGTCTGCTCGTCGTGGGGATGCTCGGCAGACCCCGCGAGTCGAGCCAGCCGCGGTCTATCGGCTGGAAGCCCGCGAAGACGTAGGATTCGACGCTTTGTGCCTGCGCCGCGGCGAACCATTTGGAAAGGCGCTCCGGGTCGGGAACGCAGTGCATCGGCTTTTCGACGAACAACGGTGCCACCGCGGCGGGGAGCCACCAAATGTCGGTCAACACAGGCTCGGGGCCGCTCAGAGCTTCACGCCAACTTGCGACGGTAACGCGGCTGCCGTGGAGCATCTGGAGTCCACGCACCTGGAACTGCAGAGCCACGGCGGCGCAGGCGATGAACAGTGCAACGGCCGTCATTCTCGCCCATCGCTGTGAGCTCGATGCGAAGAACGTCGATACCCCGATCAGGGCGAGCACGGCGAAGAGCGGGTAGACGTTGAACAAGTAGCGACCGCCCCATTCGAGACCGGTTCGATAGCTGCCGTCGGCCTCGATCGAGAATGTGAAGATGATGGCGAGCGAAATAGCCACGTAGAGGATCGCGGTCCAGCCGAAGATTCGCACGGCGGAGCTATTCCCAGCTCGAATCGCCGGCACTGCCAGGAACCCGGCGACGATATAGGGGGCCACCGGCAGGACCGAGTGGAGAGAGACGTAGGGTCGCGGCAGGAACGCCAGCATGGCGCTGATCTGTATGGCGAACATCCAAGCCAGGAGGGCGATCCAAGTACCGGTCGAAGTGCGGGCGAACGCGAAACAGCCGCCGGCGACAGCGAATGACAGCAAGGCGGCGAGCTCCCAGGCGTAGTCCAGGACCGGTCCCTGTTGCGCAGGCGAGTTGATCAACATCGCGACCAGAATTTCCGGCAGATGAGGGAGCTTGGCCAAGTTGCCGAGGAGATAGCGCGGTAGG
>JANQHZ010000009.1 GCA_028282445.1 Candidatus Binatia bacterium
CCTCGCCGGACGTCATTCGCTTTTTCGACTACTTCTTCGTTACCAGCGGCGAAGTGGCGGACTCGGTCATCGAGGCGCGAATCCGCGAGGAGATTGCGAGGCGTCTCGAGGAGCCGGCGCGCGGCGACGCGCTGACCCTGCTGGCGAAGTATCTGACCTACCGATTCGAGGCGATGGCGCTGTACGCCGACCAGGGTGAGAGTACGGTCGGAGAGCGAATTTCATCGTTGGCCGAGCTGCGCGATCGGGTGTTCGGCGACGACGCGGATACGCTGTTCGGCCCCGATCTGAAGTATGCCGCAGTCGCCGCGGAGATGCAGAGGGTGGCAAGCGACGCTGATCTCTCGGAAGCCGAGCGGGCCGGTCGGCTAGCCGAGCTGGAGGCGGATCTGCCGGAAGAGGTCAGGGAAGCGCGCGCCGCCGCGGTGGCGCCGCTCGACCTGGCGCGCGCCGAAGCCGAGTTGCGAGCCGAGGGCGGCAGTGAGGGGGAGGTTCGCGCGCTACGCGAGGAACGCTTCGGCGTCGCCGCCGCGGACCGCCTCGAAGAGCTCGACCGCCGGCGTGAACAGTGGCGCGGCCGCATCGACGATTTCCGGAGAGAACGCTCGGTCATCGAAGCCGATACGACTTTGAGCGAAGAGCAACGTCAGGCGAAGATCGCCGAGCTGTTGAATTCCAGCTTCGACGAACGCGAACAGAGACGTGTTGCGGCCCTCGATCGCATCGAGCTCGTCGACTGAGTCTCACCGCGAGTCTGGTGAAACGGATCAGTCGAGACGGGCGCCCCAGCCGCGCAGGATCTCCTGCTCGTTTCGTTCCGAAGTCGCTTTCTTGAACTTCGCGCCGGAAACCCCGCGCACTCTCTTCTCGCACTCGGCCCAGGTGCGGTGTCGCTGCGGTACTCCGCCGACCAGGCTCAGGTAGCTGTGCGCCTTACTGCCCGACTTTGAGCTGCGTCCCTTCTTTTTGTTCGAGCTCGCCGGCCTCGCCTCGGGCGGTGGGGGCGATACATCGACCGCGTAGGCGTCGGCTGGGCCGCGGTAGAGGTCGACAGGATTGCCGAGCGCGCTCTCCGAGGCGATCTCATCGACGCGTTCGTTGCCCGGGATCCCCGCGTGACCGGGCACGTACGCCCAGCGAACTCCCCCCGCCAGTCCCTTGGCAAGCTCGTCGAGTCGTTCCCAAAGCTCGCGGTTGAGCACGTCGCTGCCCTGCGAGGTTTTCCACTCCTTGCGACGCCAACCGTGAATCCACTTGGTGATGCCTTGGATCATGTAGGTCGAGTCGGTGTAGACCTCGACTGGCAGCGCTGTGTTCTGCACCAGGGTGAGGCCGCGAATGGCGCCTTCCATTTCCATACGGTTGTTGGTCGTATGCGCCTCGGAACCGCCGAGCTCCGTGACCGTTGCGCCGTCGCTCACGATCGTGCCCCAACCGCCGGGGCCCGGATTCCCTTTGGCCGCTCCATCCGTGTAGATGATGATCCGTTTCGTCACCGCCGCCTCCTCATGCGCATCCGGTGACTACTACAGCGAGATTTTTTTCACCACAGAGACACGTAGGCACAGAGAGTATTGTGTGGGTGGTATCTCGGAGACCGCTCACGGGTGGGATTCGCGCGGGAGTGAGGCGTCTTGGGCGAATCCAGTCTTTCGTGCGTCCGCGAGCTCTTGGGTGCTGGACGGTGAGAACTTGCAAGGGCCGTCGTGGGTAGGGAGGATGCATCGTGGTGTCTGTATGAAGTGGGCTTCGACGATATCGACCAAGGAGGACCCTGCCGCCGCGGTGGCGCAGGTCATCGCAGAGGCGACCCGCGCGCTGGCGGGCGCCAAGCCGGATCTGGCGGTTCTATTCGTATCGCCGCATCACGGCGGCGCCTATCCGGCGATCGCCGGGGCCGTCGCCGGAGAGCTCGAGGGCGCCGCGGTCATCGGCTGCTCGGGTGGCGGCGTCATCGGCGGCGCGCGCGAGGTCGAGCGAAGCCCTGCGGTCGCTCTAGCGGTTGGCTCGTTGCCGGACGTGACGGTGACCCCGTTCTCGTTGCAAGCCGCCGACTTTCCGCAGTCGGGCGATACCGACGCTTGGTGTCGGCTGCTCGGGCTGGAATCGCGGTCTCCCGTTTCGCTGCTCTTGCTGCCCGATCCATTTTCTTTCGAGGCGGAGCCGACTCTCGATCGGCTGGATGCGGCGTTCCCGGCGACGACGATCGTTGGCGGGCTGGCGAGCGGCGCGACGCAACCGGGGGAGAGTGCGCTCTTCGTTGGGAATGCGACACTGCGCAGCGGGATGGTCGGGGTGGCATTGGACGGCAGCCTCCGGGTCGATTCGGTCGTGGCGCAGGGATGTCGGCCGATCGGAGATCCGATGTTCGTTACCGGGAGCGAGCGCAACTTGGTGCGTCAGCTCGACGGACGACCTGCCTTCGAGGTGCTCAAGGAGCTCGTCGACACTCTGCCGCCGGCCGATCTAGAGCTGGCCAGACACTCATTGTTCGTCGGGCTGGTGATGCGGCGCAACCGCGAGCAGTACGGCCCTGGCGACTTCTTGATTCGCAATCTCATCGGGGTCGATGCCGAGAGCGGAGTGGTCGGGGTCGGTGGTCTGGTGGAAGATGGAGCCGTGCTCCAGTTCCACTTGCGAGACGCCGCCACGTCGGCCGAAGACCTTGGCCGCATGCTGGGACAGTACGAATCCCAGGTCGACTCTACTCCAAGTGCCGCCCTGTTGTTCTCGTGCCTCGGCCGAGGGGTAGGGCTCTACGGTCGGGCGGATCACGACACGGGCATGGTGCGTGAACGCTTTGGCGACATTCCGGTGGGTGGCTTCTTCTGCAACGGCGAGATCGGACCGGTCCAGGGGCGTACGTACCTACACGGCTACACCAGCTCCTTTGCGATGTTTCGCGGAGTCGGTCGTTGAAAGAGCTCGCCCTCGTCACGACGTCCTATCCGGATCGAGTGGCGGAGTCGGGGGCGGAGGCGGCCGGGGCATTTGTCGCCGATTTCGCGGCCGCGCTGTCGCGTCACGCGCGGGTGCACGTGGTGGCGGCGGCCGACGAGGACGGCATCGAAGAGCGGGGTGATCTCCTGGTCCACCGCTTTGCCGTGCCGCGTCGGCCGCTCTCCTTGCTGAGCCCGGCCAACCCGGCCGACTGGCGGCATATCCTGACGTCTTTGCGGGCCGGAAGCCGCGCCCTGGACAGGCTCGCGGCATCGCACGAGCTGAGCCATGTCTTCGCGCTCTGGGCGCTGCCGTCCGGGGCCTGGGCGCGAGCCGTCAAGCGTCGCTACCAGGTGCCGTACAGCACCTGGGCGCTCGGGAGCGACATCTGGACCCTCGGCAGGGTGCCGGTGGTGCGCAGCATTCTGCGTAGCGTGTTGCGCGAGGCGAGCAACCGTTACGCCGATGGCCTCGTGTTGGGGGACGATGTCGAAGCGATTGCCGGCGCTCCTTGCGGGTTCCTGCCGAGCAGTCGCCGCCTGGATGCGCCCGAGCGAACGCACGCGACCTTGCCGCCGTACCGCCTGGCCTTTCTTGGTCGCTGGCACCCCAACAAGGGCGCCGACCTCTTGCTCGAGGCGCTCGCTGCGTTGAACGACGAAGACTGGAGCCGTATCGAGGAAGTTCGCTATTACGGCGGCGGCCCGCTCGAGGATGCCGTACGCGCCGGAGTGCAAGGACTGATCGATCGCGGCAGACCGATCGTCCTTGGCGGTTACCTCGACCGCGCCGGCGCGACCGAGCTCTACGCCTGGGCCGACTACCTGCTGTTGCCGTCGAGGATCGAAAGCATCCCGGTCCTCTTTTCCGATGCGATGCAGTGCGGCGTACCCTTGATCTCGACTCCGGTGGGTGACTTGCGGCGCTTGATCGAATCCTACGAGGTCGGGGTCGTCGCCGGAGAAGCGACGCCTGAGGCGGTGCGCGCTGCGATCCAACGAGCGCTCGCCGGCGCGCCGGCCGACCTGGCGTCGGGACTCGCCAAGGCGCGTGCCGACTTCGACGTCGACGCCGCGGCAAAGAAGTTCTACGACGCATTGTGAACGCGGCGATTCCAGCGAGCGTTGGGGGCCCGCCAAGGAGGAAGGCAAAATGAAGAAGTTCCTGGTGTTGCACTACGGATTCGAAAAGCCCACGCCCGAGCAAATGGGCCAATGGAACACGTGGTTCGAATCGATCGCCGACCGGCAGATCGAACGCGGCCACCTGCCGTGCGGCCGAGAAATCACCAGCGCCGGAACCAAAGAGCTTCCCTTCGGCAAAGACTCCCTCACCGGCTACACGATGCTCGAGGCGCAAGACCTGGACGAGGCGGAGAAGATCGCCCGAGAATGCCCGATCGTCGCCAGCACGCTGGTGTACGAGGTGCGGGAGTAGGTTGACCCAACCAGCCAAGACGCGGCTGCCCCATCAATGAACGCCAGCCGGCTCATGTCAGGATTCGGGGAAGCTCTCGATGCCCGCCACAATTAGACTCGGGAGGGTTACGGAGTGTGGTGACCTTGAGCGGATTCAGGCCCTCGCGCATGAGATCTGGCGGGAGCACTACCCTGGAATCATCTCAGCAGGGCAGATCGAGTACATGCTCGAGCGGCAGTACTCGCTCGAAGCGCTTCGCCTGCGATTCGGTGAAGGGCGCATCCGCTATGACCTCGCGTTCCTCGGAGACAACCCGATCGGCTACTCGGCATACGAGGTGCTTTCTGATTCAAAGGTGGTCAAGTTGCAGAGCCTTTACGTGAAATCAGCCGCCCGGCGCTCCGGTTGCGGCAGGGCTCTTCTCGACCGGGTAGTTGCATACGCCAAGGCGAACCAGTGCGTCGCAGTAACGCTCACTGTCAATCGAAACAACACGTTGGCTATTCAGGCGTATCGTCGATTCGGATTCAGTATCTCTCGCCCCATCGTCACCGACATCGGTGGAGGCTATGTCATGGACGATCATCTCATGGAGATGCCCGTTGGCGCCGTCTGAGAAGAGGCGGCGGATGACCGTGTCGCAGCACGACTGCATCCTTTCTGGAGCTTGTGGCTGCTGATGCTGTACCTTTGTATTGCGTTCCTCACGGCGTTTCGCGGATGATGAACCATACTTGGTATATTGGCTCTTCTGCACGCGCTAGCAGGCGGACACCGCGACACCGCTCAAGCGCGCAAGGAGGTGAGCAGCACTCGCCGATGATTGGACGTTCACCTTCTAAAAACCGCCGCCATATTGGGGTTGTCGGTCTGGCGTTTGCGGTGTTGGTCGCGATCGCCTCTGCAGCCACCACCATTGCGGGGAGGAAGACGCCGTGTGCGGCGGCTGTCCCCAATGCTCCGCTCGACGCATGTCGGATTCCTAACCTCAGTGATGCTTGTGTTGGCCAACTTGTGCTCGTGAACTTGATTCCGGCGTTTGTCGCTGTAGTGGCTGCATCGCTAGTTCGGCCTACGGTTGGCAAGGCGTTCGTAATCCTGGGAATCCTCGGTTCTGGAATGCCTCTGGCTCTACACTTGGCCAATGTCCGCCCTCTCGTGGCCGCTCCGCTGACAGCCCACCTCTTGGCGTCACCGCTCTCGTTTTCGGTAGTGCTGGTCGCTCTACTTGCTGTTTCGCGGGTTCTCGAGCAATGCCGCCTAAGGCACGCGGGCATCCGACGGACGATGGCCGCAGTTGATGCGCAAGGACTTTAGGCCGCGGGCGGTGAAGTTCCCAAGCACCCCGGTCGTTATGCTCGTACTCGCACTGTGCTCGGCGTGCTCAACGCTGCGGAATGTGGATGTCCACGGTCTGTCAGTGGCTGCCCTGGGGCATGACGAGCGAATCGAGCTCGAGTATGAATCAAGAGGTTGTTTCTGCCATGATCGGCGTTCGATTGTCATTCACGGCGGTCCGATGCCTACAGCGGAAGTGCTCTCGGCCAAGGGCGACTTCGAGCACTCATACTTCGGTAGTGGCGGCGGTGTACTCGAGCTGTCTCCTGAAGTCGTCGCTGATTTGGACCGGATGATGCAACGCTACCGGCAACTCCCGGCTTGGAGAGGCAGGTGCACGACCAGAATCGACATTGACATTCGCTGGGTGACAGCCGTCCGGGTGGCGAAGGAGAGCTACGTTGACGATACCTGCAGCGATACCACTGCTCCACTGCGGGAGATCCTGCGGCGAGTCAGCGGCGAGAGGCAGGACTTTTGCGGGTGGAACTCACAGCGAGATGCAACTGACGGCCGGAACCAACCTGCAAGACGGTAGACAGGCCGAATGAGGGCAGTGGTTTTGGCCGGGCTCGCAGTGCATTTGCTGTTGCTGCCGGGATGCTCTCCAACCTACTGGTTTCTGATGCCCGCATCTGCTCGTACCGAGATTGCCAGATCCGAATCTGAGCTCGCTTCGCTTCTTGAAGAGGGAGGGTTCACAGACCTTGGGGCCACCGATAGGGCCACCGGCGACATCGGATGTGGTAGGCGTTCTACTCAGCGCCGTACGTTCGGGCGTGACTGGCGCAAACCGGGTCTCATTGCCAGGTATGAATCAGTTTTGGTGCACTCGTTCGTTTGCGAGGGCAGATGGCAAGTCGTAATCATCTCGAGCCGCGGTGCCGAAAGCGACGCGGAACAATTGCGCGATACGCTGTTGAGCGAGTTCGCGGAGCCAATCGAAACTGGCGCGATGAGAGTGGAAAGCCGATGTAGGATCGCGCTGGAATGAACCTGTCCTACGCACCGTTGCACCTGGCGGACGCCAGGTGACCGGCCGGACGTTAGGTGGATCCGAGCTGTGGCCTATGAGATCACCCGCCGCCAGACAACGTTCTGGGATCTCCAGCGACACGATGGCCGGGTTGAGCGCGTCCACTTCCTTGGCAAGGAGGAGTCCGGCTTCGTCGACGACTACTGTCTGTCGTTTTCGATCGTCGAGGAGCACCCGTTGCTCATCGATTACCGTTGGAAGTGGACGGCCATCTACCTCGCGGGCCCGGTTGCCGACTTCCAACAGGTCCTTCGCCGCCTGGAAGAGACCGTCGCAGGGGAGGTCGGAACTTGGCGGGCGGCGTCACAATACTTCAACTCGGTCGGGGCCGAGAGGATATTGCGCGAGGGGTATGGCGAACTACTCGGGGCGCCAACACCAGTTGCAGAACTCTGCCAGCGGGTACTTCGAGAAGCAGGGGCACGATTTAGCACTTTGCCTCGTCGAGGAGTCCGTTGGCCGCGACAAGCGTTCATCGCCGGCGCAAACTATGTGGTGGCACGGTCGTTCCGCGTTGAGATTGTCACCTAGCACGCCGTTGCCCCTCGCGGCCGCAAGCCGTCGCAGGCGATCGGCATGAAAAAGTGGGGACAGACCCCAATCTTGAACTCAAACCGCCGGTATTATTGGGAGAATCACGGCGAAATCGGGGTCTGTCCCCGATTATCCCTTCGGCAAAGACTCCCTCACCGGCTGCACGATGCTCGAGGCGCAAGACCTGGACGAGGCGGAGAAGATCGCGCGAGAATGCCCGATCGTCGCCAGCACGCTGGTGTACGAGGTGCGGGGATAACTGAAGCCAATCAGCGTAGGCGCCGCGGGCCGCAGCCCCATCAACCAACGCCAGCCCGCTCATACCAGGATTCAGATAAGAACTTCCCAAACCCGTAGCGGGCGAGTAACATCCCGAAACAAAAATGAAATCCCCCAACCCCCAAACCGTTCATACCGGTCAACCAGAACACCGCCCCGGTCATACCGGGATCCGGATAAGTATAGGTTCGGCGGATCAATGTGATGTCACGCGAATTCCCAGAGTCTGATTGGAAGGTCTTCCGCGAGCTGCGGGAGCTCGCGCTCCAACGATTTTGCGAAGCT
>JANQHZ010000025.1 GCA_028282445.1 Candidatus Binatia bacterium
GGAAGTGGTGCTGATCGTGCTCTTGATCGACGAGCGGCCCGAAGAGGTCACCGACATGATGCGCTCGGTCGACGGCGAGGTCGTTCCCTCGACCTTCGATGAGCCGCCGACCCGACACGTGCAAGTCGCCGAGATCGTCATCGAGAAGGCGAAGCGCCTGGTCGAGCACGGGCGCGACGTCGTCATTCTGCTCGACAGCATCACGCGCTTGGCGCGCGCCTACAACACAGTGGTGCCGCCGAGCGGCAAGATTCTCTCCGGCGGGGTCGACTCCAACGCCTTGCACAAGCCGAAGAAGTTCCTCGGCGCGGCTCGCAACATCGAGGACGGCGGCAGTCTGACCATTCTCGGGACGGCGCTGGTCGACACCGGAAGCAGGATGGACGAAGTTATCTTCGAGGAGTTCAAGGCGACCGGCAACATGGAGATCCACCTGGACCGGCGCCTGGTCGACAAACGCACCTTCCCGGCGATCGACATCGGGCGCAGCGGCACCCGCAAGGAGGAGCTCCTGCTCGGCCAGTCGGTCACGAAACGGGTCTGGATCCTGCGCAAATTGCTGGCCCAGCTCAATCCGGTCGAATCGGCGGAGTTCGTCCTGGACAAGATGACGGGCACCCCCACCAACGCCGAATTCCTCGAGCTGATGAATTCCTAGGCCGGTGGAAGGCTCGGCTCGGTGGCGGCTCCGGCGTGTGGGCGGGCCGTAGAGAGCGGGAGCGGGCTATAAATAAAGGATACGTCCTCGGGGGTCTTGGGGAGCGCCAACGATTCTGCTAGGTACGCGGATCAACCCGAATCGAAGAACACTGCTTGAGGAGCAATGAATGGCTGAAGTAACGATGAAGCAGCTCCTGGAGGCCGGAGTCCATTTCGGTCACCAGACGAGCCGCTGGAACCCGAAGATGAAGCCGTACATCTTCGGCGCGCGCAACGGCATCTACATCATCGACCTGCAGCAAACCGTCACGATGCTGGCGGATGCCTGCGCCTACGTCCGCGACCTGGCGGCCAACGGTGGTTCGCTGCTGATGGTCGGCACCAAGAAGCAGGCGCAGGACGCGGTCAGGGAAGAGGCCGAGCGCTGCGGGGTGCACTACGTCAGCAACCGCTGGCTGGGAGGGACTCTCACCAACTTCCAGACCGTCAAGCAGAGTGTCGAGCGATTGAAGAAGCTCGAGGAGAACCTCGAAGATCCGATCGTTACCGAGGCGCTGAAGAAGCGCGAGTTGCTCGAGATGAGTCGCGAGCGCGACCGCCTGATTCACACCTTGGGGGGAATCAAGACGATGCGACGCGTGCCTGATGCGTTGTTCGTGATCGACACCCTCAAGGAAGAGATCGCCGTCAAAGAGGCCAACAAGCTCGGCATCCCGGTCGTCGCCGTGCTCGACTCGAACTGCGACCCGGATCCGGTCGAGCACCGGATTCCCGGCAACGACGACGCGATTCGGGCAATTCGCTTGTTCTGCGCGGCGGTGGCCGAGTCGGTGATGGAAGGTCGCGCCAGCTACGACGAGCGTTCGAAGGCGCAAGAGGCGGAGGCCGCGCCCGATCAGACGGGTGTTGCGGCTCCGATCGCCGAACCGTCCGGAGCCGCAACCGCGGGCGCCAGTGAGGCCCCTGCGACCGCGGAACCGCAACCTGCGGCGGAGGCCGAACCGGTGGCAGCCGCGCCTGCGGGCGAAGCCGCGCCCGAACCCGCTGCCGCCATGCCGGCCGCGGACGACAAGTCGACCGAAGGAGGTGCCGCGTGAGCGCGATCACTGCTGGAATGGTGCGCGAGCTGCGAGATCGCACCGGCGCCGGGATGATGGACTGCAAGAAGGCGTTGTCCGAGAGCGACGGCGATGTCGAGAAGGCGACCGTTTACCTGCGCGAGAAGGGGCTGGCTGCCGCTGCGAAACGCGCCAGCCGCACCGCTGCCGAGGGAGCGGTCGGCTCGTACATTCACGCTGGTGGAAAGATCGGTGTTTTGATCGAAGTCAATTGTGAGACCGACTTCGTCGCTCGCACCGACGACTTCCAGGACCTCGTTCGCGAGCTCGCGATGCAGGTCGCCGCGGCCAATCCGCGCTACCTCAATCGAGAAGAGGTTCCCGCCGACGTGGTCGAGCAGGAGCGCGCCATCTTCAAAACCCAAGCGGCCGAGTCGGGCAAGCCCGAGCAAGTGATCGAAAAGATCGTCACCGGCAAGATCGAGAAGTTCTTCGGTGAGGTTTGCCTGCTCGAGCAGTCCTTCATCAAGGAGCCGGAGAAGAAGGTCGGGGACTTGGTCACCGACGCCGTCGCCAAGATGGGAGAGAACCTCGTCGTACGACGGTTCGCGCGTTTCCAACTCGGCGACGAGTCGGCCGCCGAGGCCTGATCGGCGATGGGCGACGTGGGCTCGGGCGGGACAGCGGGGAACGGCTCGTCGGGCGCCACGTCGTATCGGCGCATCATGCTCAAGTTGAGCGGTGAGGCGTTGATGGGGAGGGGTAGCTACGGGATCGAGCCGGAGACGATCCACAATGTCGCTGCCGAGATCGAACGAGTCCACTCCCGAGGCGTCGAGATCGCGCTGGTCATCGGTGGCGGCAACATCTTTCGCGGCGTGCGTGCGGCGACCGAAGGGGTCGAGCGCACCACCGGCGACTACATGGGGATGTTGGCGACCGTCATCAACGCCCTGGCCATGCAGAACGCGCTCGAGAAAAGGGGCGTACAGACGCGCGTGATGTCGGCCCTCGAGATCAAGGCGATCGCCGAGCCGTACATCCGCAGGCGTGCGGTGCGTCACCTCGAAAAGGGACGCATCGTCATCTTCGCCGCCGGCACCGGCAATCCCTACTTCAGCACGGATACCGCTGCCGCCTTACGCGCGGCTGAGATCGACGCCGAGGTGATTCTCAAAGCGACACAAGTGGACGGCGTGTACGACTCGGACCCCAAGGTCAACGCCGACGCGGTTCGCTTCGAGTCGCTGTCGTACTCCGACTTCATCGCCAAGGGGCTCAAGGTCATGGATGCGACCGCGGTGACTCTCTGCATGGAGAATGCCCTCCCGATCAAGGTTTTTGACTTGATGGTCGAGGGCAATATCGAGCGTGTCGTGATGGGTGAGCCGATCGGTACGTTGGTCCACTGACCGGCAGGTCGAGCTCGCGCCATTCCGGTTGGCTGGCGCTTGGGCGCCAGCGGGATCGCGGTGCTCCTCAGAGCCACTCTCGACCGCTGAAACACCGGCCCGGTGCTGCTCGGCGTGGACCTCGCGGCCCAATAGAGCTAGATAAGGCGCATGGTGGACGACGTCATCAAGAACCTGCGCAGTGAGATGGAAGACACTGTTTCGGCCATGCGGCGCGAGCTCGGTCGAACGCGCACCGGGCGGGCATCGACGGCGCTGCTCGAAGGGCTGACGGTCGAGTACTACGGCGCCACGACGCCGCTGAACCAGTTGGCGACCCTGACCGCGCCCGAGCCGAGGCTGCTGGTCGTGCAGCCCTTCGACAAGGGCGCGATGGGTGACATCGAGAAGGCGATCATGCAGTCGGATCTCGGTCTCATGCCCGCGAACGACGGCAAGATCATTCGCGTGCCGATTCCGGAGTTGACCGAGGAGCGGCGCAAGGAGTTGGTCAAGCACGTGCGCAAGGTCGCGGAGGATTTCCGGGTTTCGGTTCGCAACCACAGGCGCGACGCCAACGAGATGCTCAAGGTGATGCAGAAAGACAAGGAGATCACCGAGGACGACTTGCGTCGGGGGCAGGACAAGACCCAGGAGATGACCAAGGAGTACACCGATAAGCTCGAGGCGATCCTGAAGGAAAAAGAACAGGACATCATGGAGGTTTGATCGAAGGTGATCGAGCTCGACACTTCTGCCCTGGATACCAGTCGCTTACCGACGCACGTCGCCGTAATCATGGACGGCAACGGCCGGTGGGCGCAGCATCGCGGGATGTCTCGCATCGAAGGCCACAAGCGTGGCAAGGATTCGGTGCGGACGATCGTCGAGTCGACTCGTGAGCTCGGGATTCCCTACCTGAGCCTTTTCGCCTTTTCGACCGAGAATTGGGATCGCCCTTCGCGCGAGGTCAACGCTCTGATGGGCTTGCTGCGGCGCTACCTGCGCACCGAGATCAAGCGCATGATGGCGAACGGCGTGCGGGTGGTCGCGATCGGGGACGTCGAGCGACTTCCGTCCAGCGTTCGACGCGAGCTCGAAGATGCCATCGAACGCACTCGAGACAACAACGACCTCACCGTGGGTCTGTGTGTTAGCTACGGTGGCAGAGAAGACATCGTGCACGCGATGCGCAAGCTCGGACAGGACGTCGCCGCCGGCAAGCTGGATCCGGAGGACATCGACGAGGCCACGATCTCGCGCTCGCTCGGGTCGGCGATGATGCCCGACCCGGACTTGTTGATTCGCACCAGCGGCGAGATGCGCATATCCAACTTCTACCTTTGGCAGCTCGCCTACACCGAAATCTACGTGACCGACACGCTGTGGCCCGACTTTCGAGAAGCCGAATATGTCACGGCGCTTGCCGACTTCCAGAGCCGGGAACGTCGATTCGGTCGGGTCGTCGACGAGGCGCCACAAAAGGTGAGGGCGGTGCGCGGCAGGTGAGCTCGACTGCCGACTTGTTGGCGGTCGCCCATCCGCGACACGACGCCTACGCCGAAGCGGACACGTCCCCGGGCCCACGTGCCGCGACGGTTGCAACCGGGAAAGCCGACGGTCGCCCGGGCTGAGGTCCGGCGCGACCGATTGGACCAACCGTGCTCGGGGCTCGCCTGGCGACCGCAGCGGTCGCGATACCGCTTCTCATCGCAATCATTTTCGGCGGCTCGCCGTTCTGGCTGTCGATCCTGATCGTCGTCCTCGGCTCGGTCGCGATCTTCGAGTTCATGGCGATGGCGTTTCCCGAGCAGGCCCAGGAGCGAATTCTCGGCGTGGTGTGCGGCGTTGCCGTGGTGGTGGTCGCGGCCGGGAGCCAAGCTCCCGGATTGCCCCTGATGGCAGCGTTTTCGGCTGCCATCGGCGTGCTCTTGTCCGCCGTCGTGTTGCGCCCAGTCGACCTTCGAGCCGGGCTGCAGGACTGTGCGGTTGCTTGGTTCGGGATCACCTACGTCACCATTCTTGCCCATTTCGTATGGCTGCGGCACTTGCCGGACGGGCCGTATTGGATCGGCTTCGTAGTAGCGAACGGAATGGCCAGCGATACCGGGGCGTATTTTGCCGGTCGCGCCTTCGGCAATCGCAAGCTCTTGCCACGTGTCAGCCCGGGCAAGACGGTCGCCGGAGCGGTAGGCAACCTCGCAGCGGCCGCCCTGGTCGGCGCCTTGGCGCATTTCTTTGTGTTCGCGTCGCACGCTCTCGCGACTCTGATCGTCTTGGCGGTGGTGATCGCGGCCGTCGGGCAACTCGGCGATTTGTGCGAGTCCGCCATCAAGCGAGCGTTCGGCAGCAAAGAGTCGGGATCGATCTTCCCCGGTCATGGCGGTGTGCTGGACCGCATCGATAGTCTGCTTTTCCCGGTAGCCATCCTGTACTATTATCGAGTTCTCGCGTAGCTCGCTGCGCCGGACCGAATCGATGGGAATCACCGGAATCTTAGCCGCGATCGCCGTTCTCGGCGTTCTGATCGTCGTCCACGAATTCGGGCACTTCATCGTCGCCAAAAAGTCCGGCGTCGGCGTGCTGAAGTTCTCGGTCGGGTTCGGCCCCAAGCTGTTCGGCCGTACGATCGACGGTACGGAGTACGTGCTCAGCGCCATCCCTCTCGGCGGATTCGTCAAGATGGTCGGCGAGGATCCCGACAGCGACGAGCCAGTCGACGAGACGATATCGTTTTCGCACCAGCCGCTGTGGAAGCGATGTGCGATCGTGCTCGCCGGCCCGGTGTTCAACTTGCTGTTCGCATTCGTGGCCTTCGCCGCGATGTTCTACGTCTCGGGCCTGCCGGTTCCCAACGAAGGCGCCAAGGTCGGCATGGTCCAGGAAGGCAAGCCCGCCGCCGCTGCCGGTTTCGAGAGCGGCGACATCATTGCGACGATCGACGGTGCAGCGATCGAGACCTGGCAGGACCTTTCGGAAGCGATTCGCGCCAGCGAGGGGCGCGAGCTGACGGTCGGCGTGGAACGCGAGGGAGAGACGGTAACCCTTGCCGTGACACCGGAGAAGCAAGACCCCAAGAACGTCTTCGGCGAGGTTACCGGCCCGAGCTACTACGCGATCGGGATCGGGCACGCTACCGATCGCAAGTCGATCGGGATCTTGCGCGCGATTTCGGAAGGCTTCCAGCAGACACTGTGGTGGATCAAGACGATCTCCGTGAGCGTCTACAAGATGGTTCGCGGCCAAATCCCGGCAGGAGAGATTGGCGGACCGATCTTGATCGTCCAGGCTGCCGGGACCCAGGCGCAGGTAGGGTTCGAGGCCCTCGTCAACTTCATGTCGGTGATCAGCATCAATCTGGGGATTCTCAACCTGTTGCCGATTCCGGTGCTGGACGGCGGGCATCTGATGTTCTTCCTGATCGAGGGGGTGATGCGGCGACCGCTCGATCTGCGCCAGCGCGAGATGGCGCAGCAGGTCGGTTTGGTGATCCTGATTGGACTGATGGCGTTTGCATTCTACAACGACATCGGTCGATTGCTCGGAAGCTGGGGCTGAGCCGATTCGGCCGCCTCGCTACAGACTCCCGGTAGCAGAGCGCGCCGGTCGCGCGTCGTGATCGTCCTCGGGATCGACAGCGCGACACGCCTCGCCTCGGTGGCGGTGATGTCGGGGGAGCGGATCGTGGCGGAACGCTCGCAGCCGGGGGCTCGCGACCTGGCCGCCACCGTTTTCCGCTGCTCGAGGAGGTCGTCGCCGAATCCGGCGTCCAGCTCGGCGATGTCGACCTGATCGCGGTATCGTCCGGACCCGGTTCCTTTACCGGCCTCAGGATCGGTATGAGCGTGGCCAAAGGGCTCGCGATTTCGAACGGCTGCGAGGTTGTCGGGGTGTCGACCCTGGCGGCATTGGCCTCGGTAGCCGGTCCGCGCGTCGGGACGGTGTGCACGGTGCTGGATGCCCGCAAGGGCGAGGTCTACGCCGCGCTCTTCGACACCTCGGGAGACGCGCCACGTCGGCTGATCGAGGATTGCGCGGTTACCCCGGAGGAGTTGGCGGCCGAGATCCATGGGCCGTGCACGATGCTCGGCGACGGCGTCGACGCCTACCTCGAAGAATGGCGAAGGCTTCTTCCGCAAGGCGCCGAATTTCTTCCCTTTTCAGAATTCCACCCGGCCGGTGGAGCGGTCGCTCGGGCAGGCTTGCGGCAGCGTCGTGCCGACGGTCCGGACGAGCTCGACGCGATGGCGCCACGCTACGTGCGGCCGCCCGAGGCGGAGCAAAAACGGCTCGAAAACGATCCACACACCCGTGGTAAGGCGAAAATTGACAGGGTCGGAAGCCTAGGCTAAATCTCGCAGTGGCTGGACTCAGGAGTAGCGCAAATTGGAGAAACAGGACGAAGAGCTCATTCAATCGCTGGTCGACAGCGATCCGGAGTTGAAACGGTACTATGAGGAGCATTTGGATCTCGAGCGGCAGCTCGACGGGCTCCAGCACAAGTCGTTTCTGACCCCGGACGAGGATCTGGAAAAGAAGAGAATCCAGAAGATCAAGTTGGCAGGAAAGGATCGCATCATGCAGATTCTCGCCCGCCACCGCGCCGACGGGGCCTGAGCCTCGGCCGGCAGCCGTGTCGCCCGAAGCGGGCGACACGGGTTGGCAGAACCCCAAAAACCGAGCGTTGGCCAGAAGCAAGCAGGAGCGTTCGTAGAGGCCTGCCGCCGGGAAGGTGGGCGCCTCCGGTCGCCCGTCCGTATTCGGCGTACTCTTGTGTTCCGCCGCTTCGGTCGGCAACGTCGGTCAGATCATGAAGCGAGCGGGCGAGAGGGGCGAGGTCTAAGATGCGACACACCATATCCGTCCTGGTCGAGAATCAATTCGGCGTCCTGGCCCGCGTTGCCGGCTTGTTCAGCGGTCGTGGCTACAACATCGAGAGTCTGACGGTTGCGGAGACTCTCGACGCGCAGGTTTCGCGCCTCACCCTGGTCACGCGTGGCGACGACCAGGTGCTGGCTCAGATCATCCAGCAACTCAACAAGCTCATCAATGTCATCAAAGTCATCGACTTCAAAGACACCAGTCACGTCACGCGTGAGCTCGCGCTCATCAAGGTCAAGGCTGATCGCGAGACGCGCGCCGAAGTGTCGCAGGTGGTCGAGATCTTCCGAGGCCGAATCATCGACGTCAGTCCCGAATCCTTTCTGGTCGAAGTCACCGGAGAGAAGGACAAGATCGCGGCACTGATCGAGCTGCTGATGCCGCTCGGTATCCAGGAGATCGCCCGAACAGGCAGTGTAGCGATGCACCGTGGGATGCAGCTGCTGAGAACCGCCCGAAACGAGAAGGAGAAGGTTGCATGAAGATTTACTACGATAAGGACGCCGATCTGGCTCCGCTCGAGGGCAAGA